>JAJPDY010000021.1 GCA_023252395.1 Nitrososphaera sp.
ACTAGTACAGACCCCGAATTATGAAAAAAGGATGGGCTCGAACTAGCGAGCCATACGCCTACATTCTTCGGCACAGTTGCGGCATTGCTGCGCGCATTTCTTACAATGGTCAACGTTATGCCTATCACATTCTCTAGCACAAGCATCGCAGATGTCAGCGCACATGTTGCAGAACTGCTTTGCAAATTGGCTGTCCATCGACATTAAGGAGGCGGAAGTCCAACAAACAGCAGCACATTCACGGTTAATTTGTGCACAGCTTGCCATCATTTTTACATCTTGCTCTCTAAGATCAGAGGTAGCACAAAATTCGCAAGCTTCAGCGCATTTCATGCATGCATCAATGCAGCTTTGCCATTTCGTATTTTGGAGCGTGGCGGTAGCCATGTATGTCGGAAACAGACATGCTATTTACGGCGTAGCTCATTCTTTTCGTGCTTGAGACTACCGCTTCACTCGCATTAACCTAGAGGTAGCTAGCTTACCGTTTTCGCCATGGGTGTACGGATGGAACCTAGAGCCTTTACCACTCCGAGTGCTATCATAATGTGCCCCGACAATACTCCGATAATCGGGCCGTAAAGGGCAATCACGCTATGATCTCCCAAAAACGGAGCTAGATGTATGGAATAGAGAACACCAGCTCCGATTAGCAAACCGGCTACTAGGTACGATTTCTGCCTCCACGAAATGACAAACGCTGTCATGGACGAGCCTAGAGCGATCAGGCCGGGCACATGACTTCCGCTCAGCCCGGCGAAATGACTGGCGGCCAGGCTAGCATGCTCCGGCATCGTTTGCATACCTGTTATCGAATTTTCGCCTATCATGCCAAAAAGTGCCAATGCAAAAGCTACGCCCGATAGAATCGTGGCAATTACAAGTCTAGGGTTTGCCATATCTCACACTGGGAAATGAATTATTTTAACATTCACATAGCATAGTTACCGCATCATGGTTAGTGGGAAGAAGTGAGTACCAGCACAGCGAGGACAGGGAGTCTCAACCATAATAATCCGGCCAAATTACGTTGATGTTTAGGACAAACAGGGCAAATAGCGTCAGGAGTCCCATGCCCACAAGCCCTCCTATGATTAAACCCTTAATCAGGTTCATAGGCTAGCGCCCCGCGCCGCCAACAGCTCCAAACAAAGCTATCATAACAGCGACAGCAAATGCGATAGCGATGAGTCCCTTGTGCGTAAGGCTAAGGTACATCAAGACGGATTATCGTACCATGTACTTTACTTTTTGCCCAACCTGAGCGTGTATATGACTGCCAACCACCATACTGCATCAGGTCCCTCCTTTTTCAAACCGCTCGTACACCTGCGGGTTTGCAAGTAGCCAGCCATAGTGGCTGTCGTCGTGGACGTAGCGCACTTCGCGCACATTTGGCACCAAATTTCGTTTTCTTAGCGCAAGCACAAACTCGCCTTGGAATGCGATCCCGATTCGCTTTGCCTTTGTATTTGACTTTTCGCCTTTTGGAAGCAGGATGCGGTAGCTGAAATCGCCTGTGTCGTTCTGGCGTGCGTACGCTTCGACCATCCTGTCAACTGCACGCCGGATGTCAGAGACCTCTTGCAGTTCTATTGTTTCATGCACTGGAAAACCAGAGTAGGACGTCATTTGTACCTGGCAAACGCTTCCGACAGGTGGCCTTGCAGCTTCTTGTTCCACTCTGGGAACCCTTCAGGAGCGTCAGGGTAGTTGTAGTAGTGATCAACAAGCACCTTGTCAAGATTTGCGCAGTACCTCAGGTCTTCGGCCAGCTTTTTGTTCATGGCTCCGCGGATAATCATGCCCAGCTTGTCTACTGTGCTAAATTCTGGGTGCTCGCCCTTTGTAATCTTGTCAATGTCCATCTTGCTCAAAAAGTGCTTCATGCCGTAGTTTATCTGCTCGTTTGTCAGGCCTTGCAGCATCCTGCGGAACACTTCAAGCCCTGCCGTCTTGTAGCCATAGTCGTTGATAAAGTGCTTGTTGTACTGCCACAAGCCTTTTTCTGACGTGTCGCCTGCCTGAATGGCTTCAACCGCGTCCTTGCCTGCAATGGTAGCAGCAACAATCGCCGGCCCGATGCCTCCGGCGTCAAGCGGCTTTGGCATCCACGCCGAGTCGCCTACAAGCATGTAGCCGTTTGCGACAAGGCAGTCATTTTGCCGCCTTACAGAGACCTGCCACGTGCCCCATGCGTTGCCGTCGTCTTCCATGCCGTCTGCAAGCCGCGGGTTCTCGACAGCCGGGTTTGCTTCCACGTACTGGTCGATGAGGGTCTTGAGGTCTGGGCGGACTCCCATCTCCTTGTTGCGCGCTTCAAACGCCTTTTGCTGAACACCTAGGCCAATGTTCACCTTGCTCTTGCCTTTCGGGAATACCCAGCCATAGCCGCCAGGCGCTAATTTCTGGTCAAGGTGGATTATGCAGTAATCCGGATCAAAGTACGTCTTGTCGTCGTTTGCCAAGTCAAAATTGTAAATGTACCTGCCAGTTGCTTCCAAGTCGTCGCGGTCTATTCTGCGCTGGATAAACGACTTTATCGGCAGGTTTGTGCGCAATACCGATGTCACGCCAGTGCAATCAACTACCAATTTCGCGGTCTTTTTGAATACTGTCTTGTTGTCCAGGTCGTCGCCTTCAACTCCAATGACGGTGTTGCCTTCGATGACTAGCGAGCGGAGCGCTATCCTTTCTCTGACTTCGATTCCTGCCTTTGTGGCGTCGTCGTACTGCCTCTTTGGCAGCATACGCCGATTGAGGATGTAGCCCTCTCCGTCAAACGAGATCCCAGTTTCATGATCCGGCGAATAGGCAATGACTCCCTTGACTGGGTGCTCTATTTCCGGGTGGCCCCAGCTGATCTGGATCCTGTCTTTCATGTAGTCGACAGTGTTCTTGCCTACAGCGTCGCCGCAGACCCAGCCGGAGACTGTCTTTTTGCCAAGCTGCGAAAACGGGTTCCTGTCAATGACTAAAATCTTTAGCGACTGCTTTGAATAGTAGGCGGCTGAAGACGCAACGATAAGGCCCGCGAGGCCGCCGCCTGCGATAATAATGTCATAGTCCCTTTTCATCAGTAAGACAAGGCGTGAAAGTAAAAAACGCTATTTAAAGTGTTGCCGTCTTTCGAAAGACAGAATAACAGTCCCGGCTAAGTGCAGAGAGATGGGCAAGCCGCCGTTCGTGTTCTTTGACCTTGGCCAGACCCTCGTTGACGAGTGGGACTTTATCGCCCACTTTGACAGCAAGTTCCTCGAGATACTAAATGGCTTTGGCGCACGGATAGACCAGCGAAACTACCGCGCAGTCCGCGACAGCATAATCCGGGACCGGAAAATCGGGCACGGAAGCGTGAAAGAGCTTGTCATCGAGGTATGCCGGCTCTTGTCTCCTCCCGGCTATGACAGGGCGATATTGAGCAGGCTTGAATCACAGATAAAGCAGGGAAGAAAAGAGTTCTTTCGGTTCTTTGACGACGCAGAGCCCACGCTTAAGGTACTTTCTAAAAAATGCGAAATGGGGATAATAGCAAACCAATCAGAGGACATCAACGAGCTGATTGAAACATCAAATCTTGGCAGGTTCTTCAAGGTGCAGGCAATTTCATCGTCTGTAAGATTGAAAAAGCCGGACCCCAAGATTTTCGAGCTTGCGCTCAAGCAGGCTGGCCGGCCCGCCGGCGAATGCGTCATGGTAGGCGACAGGCTCGACACAGACATCTGCCCTGCAAACACGCTTGGCATGACTACTATAAGGACAACAAACTCACTTTTTGCTCTGCAGGTGCCAGAAAAGAAATGTGAGCAGCCGGCGTACACAGTAGCGCGCCTGTCAGAAATCCCGCCGATAATAGAAAGAATTATCAAATGATTGCGCGAATATGCTCTGTGCTTGCAGCAATCGTAAAGCTGGTCAAAAACACTCACAGGCACCCTGCAAATCAGGCGCTGCACTTCATAGGCGCGCCGTTCTATGCAGTAGGGCTTGCAATGATCGTGATGCATATTGCAGGCATGCAGGCGAATTTGGTGGCAGGCATTGCGATGTGGGTGTCGGCCGTTGCAATGTTTGTAGCCGGCCACAAGATAGAAGGCAACGTCATGACAATGACTCCTGTGCTGGTTTTCAGGCTGCTGTCAAGAAAGGCTGCCAGTTATTTTCTCGCAAAGAGAATCCATTTCCTGCGGGCTTAATTTTGGCCTGTTCCTGAACATTGAGTGGATCGGACCTGCGCCATCTCCGCCTTTTCTTGGCACAATGTGAATGTGGACATGGGGCACTTCCTGCCCAGCTTCTCTACCATTGTGGATAGCGATTGTAGACGCGCTTGCTTGTGACCCAGACTCTACTGCGCCGGCAACCTTCCATGCGACTTCAAAAACTGCAAGGGCATCTTCGCGGCTCATGTCCTGAACTCTGCCATAATGTGATTTTGGGATCACTAGCGTGTGGCCCGCCGCAAGCGGAAAGGCGTCAAGCAGCGCCATCGCCCTTTCATTTTGCATTATGATTTTTGATGGTATGCTGCCAGCGGCAATTTTGCAAAAGACGCAGTTTGGGTCTTGCATGCCTGCACTGCGGTGTTTTGGTATATTATTACTGCTGCGCAGGAAGGCTAAATGATACGGTCGCGCCCTTGCCGTCGTTGTTCTCTGCCCATATCCTGCCGCCGTGCGCCTCAACAATGCTCTTTGAAATGAACAGCCCAAGGCCGGTGCCTCTACTTGACTTTGTCGCGAATTTGGTGAACAGCCGCGGCAGTATCTCCTGATCGATTCCAGCTCCGGTATCGCTGACTGCGACTATTACGTCCTGCCCGCTTTTCTGAGTCGTTATCGTGATCGTGCCTTCGGTTGTGAACTTGAAGGCGTTTCCAAGCAGGTTTGAAACCACCTGCATCACCCTTTCCTTGTCTGCCACTACAAAAACGTCCACCGGCTGGTACAGCAGTTTCACGCTGGCGTTCAGCTGGTCGCTATAGTCCTCTATCGTGTTCAGTATCACGTCGTTTAGGTTGAATTCCTCGATGTCTAGCTTGAATGTCTGGCTCTCGATTCTGGTAACGTCGAGGATGTTTCGCGTGAGCTGCTCAAGCCTCCTTGCGTTTCGCGCAATCAGCTTGATGTTGTCGCTTTTGTCGCCCAGCTCTGCTTCAAGCATCTCTGCCATCCCAAGTATAGGCTGGATTGGTGTTCTGAGCTCGTGAGCTGCGATGTTGATAAACTCCCTCTGCATCCTGTCGTGCACCTTTAGCTGCTCGTTTGCCTCAGCCAGCTGCTGGTACAGCTCTGTCTGCTTCCACAGGCTGTCAAATATTGACGCGTACGAATGCACGATTGTCTTGCTGTCAGAGTACATCGACACTCCGACTGCCTCGTACGAGCTGTCCTTGGTGTCGTCCTTTAGCTCAAAGAGCATGCACTCCCTCCTGTCGACAACCAGCATTGTTATCCGGGTCTGGAGGCTCTTGTCTACTGCCCTTATTCCCACATCAGGCATCTGGGCGCTCAATTTTGCAATGGCGTTTTTGACCTGCTCGTCTGCCGCAGGCAAGAGTATCCTTATCTTGGCGCCTTTTGCCACGGCTTCAGTCAGCACTTGCAGGCCGCCCATCTTTAGCTGCCGCTGAAACGCGCCTGTTGTCGAGAACATTAGCAATACTTCGTGCACGGGCGACCTGATCAGGTTCCACGCCCTGCCTAGCGCGTCCTGCGGGTTGCGAATGATTTCAATGTCTGCCGGCTCGATCCCCTGCTCTATCTCCCTTATCCTGTCAGCTGCGTCAAGCCCGCTCTTCCACAGCCCTTCAAATATCGACTGGAAGTGCCGGATGTACAGCGGCTCGTTGCTCATAAGCAGGCTCTGGACCATCCTGCCGCCTTCAAGCAGCTCCACCGTTGCGCCCATTTCCTTCTCTGAAATCCCAAAGCTCATCGGCTGGGCGTTCTTTACGTGCCTTACCTGCATCCCGAGATCAAGGAATTCCTTGACAACCTCGACGTTTTCGCTGTTGATGTTGGTGACGTACCTGACTCCTCCATGGTCTCCTCTGCGGCTCCTCTCAAGCAGCCTCTTTGTCACATCATAGAGGAAGCTCCGCGTGAACTCTAGGCCGCCCGAAGTGGCGCAGATGCACATTTCATGTGAATCGTCGTTCATGCGCTTCATTTCTGCAAGGATCTCGTCAGGGTTGTCAAGCACCCGCGTTTCGCGGCGAACCGCGCCCTTTTCTATCTCTGTTATCCTCTGCAAAGCAGGCACCGCCTTGCCCCACAGGGTTTCAAAAAAGTATTGTTGCTGTTCCACAAATGCCCGGACGTTGCTGACAATAAGCTGTGTTATCGGCTGCGCTTCCTGCGTGTTTGCAACGCCTGCATAGTCTGTCCCATCTGCGATGACCAGGCTTCCCTTTATCCCATCCAGGTGGCGCAGCTCGGCAATTTCCATCATTTCCTTGCAATAGCGAATGTTGTCACTGGTAATTTCCGTGATGAACCTGATTTTTATTCCTCTCTTCTTGAGGTCATAGTATGCCCTTGCTATTACTTCATTTGAAAGGATCACAGAGGGCCCGTTCGAGTCGGTGCAGAGGTCGCACGTCTTTTGTATCTTGTTCAAGACCTGCGAAGACTTGCTGACGACATCTTCGACACCCTGCCATACCTCTGTCTTTTCCTTGTCCGAAATTAGTGTCACGGCGTCGCTGTTAAAGCGCTAGAACGCACATATAAAATCTGGCAAGAGAGTATTCTAGAAGATTTATCCTGCAGGCTGTTGTTGCACGGGGCTTGTCAGGCGCGCAAGCTTTGCCTTTGATGCGACGAACTGGCCGGCGTCTTTGGCAAACGCAACCATGGCGGCGCCTTTCTTGCCTACAGAGCCTATAGTCTCTGGCGCAAAGTTGTGCTTTTTCAAGTCTTCTGCCATCATGTTGAGGACGTCTTTAGTCGCGACTATCAGGTGGCACCCGTTTATAGACGCGGTAGAGTTTTCAACCAAGAATTCCTTTGTGGCAAACTTGGCCATCTCCTCGTTTCTGACAGGCAGCTCGCTTATCGCAAGATGCGAGTTTGCAAGCTCTGCAAGCGCGCCAAGGGCAAAGACTCCGCGCGGCCCAACTGGGTAGACTGCGGTGATGTGCGCATTTTTGTCAAACGGGGTGCCAAAGTCAGGGCAGTACTTTGCCACTATCTTGCCAAGCACAAAGTGGGGCTCGCTCAGGCTCTTTATCGCTTCGTCCTTTGCTGCAGCAATGCCTTCGTAGGACACGCCGTTTTGCTCGTATTTGATAATGTTTTCAGAGTCCATGCGCCCAAGCGTGTAGAGGCTCACTGCGGGCAGGCCGCCGAACTTGTTTGTTATCATTATCTCCATCCCTTCTTCCACCTGATCGTACCTTGTCGGGAGCTCCTTGTTCGTTATTGCAAGCGCGCTTGTACCGTAGAACAGCTTGTTTGTCTTGAGCGAGCTATAATCCTCCATCGCAAGGTTGTACCGCGATGTGAACGCGTCAAGGTTTGCCCTTATCCTGTCAAGGATTTCTTCGGAAGGCGCGTCGTACACTGGGAAGAGCTTGAATGAAGACGAAACCCCGCAGCCAAGCAGGTTCAGAGTTTCAATCGCGGATGTCATGGCAATGTTGCTGTGCGTGTCTGCATCAGGCGCCCTTGTAATGTCCGTGACCTGCGTCGCAGAAGTGACTGCGGGCATGTACCCTACCTTGTCGCCCCGGTGGAGCTCGATGTAGTCTAGCATGGCAAACTGAGCCTCAGGGTGCTCCGTGAGGGCTGCAGTCGCGCTCGATACCGACACCTTGGCGCTGAAAGCCTTGAAAAAGTTCTGCAAGGCTTCTGACAACAGCGGCGCGTATTCGCCGGCCCCGGTGTGGATTCTAAATATCGATAGTGCCCTTTTTACCTCAACTTCCTTGTCGATTACCGGGTTTGCAAGGTCATAGACGCGCCTTGTAAGCTCTGGCGCCTTGCCGTCAATGTGATAGAACGGGTCAAACCACGAAGGCGAGACTTTGATGCTCGTGCGCTTTACGTCAGCAAGCGCGCTGCGCAGTATGCTGGGATCGACTTCGTTTGAGCACATGGGGATCCACCGTAGCGGATCAAAACCAAGTTTCCTGTACTGATCCACATGTTCCCAAAAATTATCAAGCAACCACAATCTCTCCTAGCAATCACTATAGGTAATCCGTTAATTTACATAATATATAGAAGAATACTTGTTAATAAACAAATTCTTGCGCGCCTCGCGGCGCTCAGCCGTGGCAATTGCGCTTGCGCCAGCTTGAGAACAAATATTATAAGTAGTCTTGATCCCAGAATCTACGCACATGGGATCGAGGCCCACACCTGAGCAGCTAAAGAAACTTGCAAGCGAATATGAGAGCAAATCCGCGCAAGAAATTCTGGCATGGGCTCTCGACACTTTTGGCTCAAAAGTCGCCCTCTCGTCGAGCTTTGGCGCAGAGGACGTTGTAATCATTGACATGATGGCAAAGATTGACCGGAGCAGGGCAAGAGTGTTTACGCTTGACACCGGCCGGCTCAACCAAGAGACGTACGACGTGATGGACGCGATTAGGGCAAGGTACGGAATCCCGATTGAGGTGTATTTCCCTGACCAGAAAGAGGTAGAGGACATGGTCAGGGCAAAGGGCATGAACCTCATGTACGAAAGCGTGAAAAACCGCAAGATGTGCTGCGAGATAAGGAAGGTGCACCCGCTGAACCGGGCGCTTGACAAGCTGGACGCTTGGATAACTGGCCTGCGCAGGGACCAAGTCCTGACCCGGGCTACTACAAAAAAGATCGAGATCGACTCCGCGCATGACAGCATTGCAAAGATAAACCCGCTGGCAGACTGGACGTCTGACATGGTCTGGGATTACATTCGTGAAAATAAAGTCCCGTACAACAAGCTGCACGACCAAGGCTACCCGAGCATCGGCTGCGAGCCGTGCACAAGGGCGATAATGGCCGGCGAAGACCCAAGGGCAGGCAGATGGTGGTGGGAAGAGGCTACAGCCAAAGAATGCGGCCTCCACTTTGACCCGGCAACAAAAAAGTTTATGCCTAGCAAGAAATTAGTGTGATAGTAATTTGGTTGATAGAATTCCTATGCCTCACGGAGGCAGGCTTGTAAACAGGTTTGTCGCTTCTGACAAAAAACTAGATGGCATGTTCACTGTAGAGGTGAGCGGCGACTTGCGAAACGACATTGAAAATATTGCGGACGGCGTATTCAGCCCACTTGAAGGGTTCATAGGCGAAGAGGATTTCCAGAGCATCGTGAAATCCGGCAGGCTGAAAAACGGGCTTGCTTGGACAGTCCCGATAGTTCTTGACGTTGACGAGCATGCTGCTGCAAAGATGAAAGACGCAGGTCAGGTCGCGCTTGCGGCAGGCGGCGAAAGATTTGCAATTCTAAATGTCGAGCAAGTGTATACGTTCGACAGGCTTGCGTGCGCAAAAGCTGTCTACCAGACAGACGACATCCAGCACCCCGGAGTCGACAAGATGGTCAACAAGATGAAGAGCCATCTGGTCGGAGGCAAGATCGACGTCGTTAAGAGAATTGCCCAGTCGCCTCTGAGAAAATACAGAAAGGCACCAGAGCAGACAAGGGCAGAGATGGCTAGCAAGGGGTGGAAGACAGTAGTCGGCTTCCAGACAAGGAATGTCCCTCACGTGGCTCATGAAATGCTGCAAAAAGCGGCGCTTAACCTCTTTGACGGCCTGTTTGTAAACCCGCTCATTGGCAAGAAAAAGCAGGGCGACTTTAAGGACGAAGTGATACTCTCGGCGTACGAAACGCTGATCAACAACTATTACCCGAAGGACAGGGCGATGTTTGTGACTCTCCACACAGAGATGCGCTACGCCGGCCCAAAGGAGGCCATCCACCACGCGATAATGAGGAAGAACTTTGGCTGCTCCCACTTTATTGTGGGGCGTGATCACGCAGGAGTTGGCAGCTATTACCACCCGTTTGCTGCTCACGAGATATTCAAGAATTACCCAGACCTCGGAATAGAGCCTGTGTTCTTTCCCGCGTTCTACTACTGCAAGAAATGCCTTGGCTACGCGAATGAAAAGAACTGCCCCCACGGTCAAGAGTTCAGAGAGGAGCTGAGCGGCACAAAGATGAGAAAGATGGTGAGCTCGGGCGAGATTCCGGCGGCGCACATGATGAGGCCAGAAGTAGCCAGCATCATTGTCTCATTCAAGGAACCATTCGTCTAGACAGCATTCTCCACTGTATGAGAGGAAAAAGTGCAAGTCATGTCAACCTGTATGGGTTTTCATCTACTTACTCTAGTTTAAAAGCGCAAAATTTGCGTTTGAATTAGAGCTATGGACTTTGAACTGGTCCGTATTGCACTTGCCCTAGCCATGCTTGGCACTGCCTCGTTTCT
>JAJPDY010000022.1 GCA_023252395.1 Nitrososphaera sp.
GAGCAAGGAAGATGATCTGGTTATCCGGATAATTGATGAAGCACTTGGCTTCCTTGGACCTGAATCACTATCTGTCTTTTATTACCACCTAGCCAATCTCGGCGTGCAAAAGACGGCTATTGTACATTCCCCGAAGGAATTCCTTAAAGCGCTTGACATATTGCTCGGCAGCGCGTCAGGCATGATCCAAGTTCAAATTTTAAAAACAATGGAAGCAAACAATGACTTGACCGGCAAGAGCGACTCGATGAGCAGGTTCATGAATTCGTTAAAGCCAGCAACAGAGAACATGCTGCCATTAATGGGGAATGGAAAGTAGTTGGCCATAGAAAGTTCCTACTCAGTTCTTAGTGCAGAAAAGAAAAGGCAGGCCGGAGATAAAGACTCGGGTCGCCTTGATCCTCATGTCTCAAACGATATGTCTATTGTCTTGTCATTACTATCGGAGGAATCTCTAGACGAAAATAATGAATTCAGACCTCTACTGAAACCGGAATTTGGCGGTATTGTTTATTCATTTGGATCGGTGACTGTACCTTACGAGAAGCTAAGAGTTTCAGAGAAAAAGGGCCTTCTCAAAAGCAGAGGATTTACTTCATTTTCTATTTGTCCAGAATGTGAAAGTTTGAATCTACGAACAGAACTGGCTTGCCCAGACTGCAAATCCCGCGGTATTGTGAAATCAGATCTGATGATACACTATGAATGTCAAAATACCGGACCTATAGAAGAATTCCAATCCAATATAAGAAATGGGTATTTTTGTCAAAAATGCCGAAAAGAACTGAAGCGAGTTGGAATTGACTATGGAAATCCTGGTATTGGTTTCAAGTGTTCCAATTGCGAAAAAGTATTCCAGTTTCCACTAGTTCTAAGCCAGTGTGACGCCAACCATGTCTCCAAAATTGACGAGCTGGAGCTAAAGGCGTTTCCAAACTATGTTGTGAGCAAAACCGCCAAAGGGCTCTCTACATTGCTTATTGACACTCATGTTCTACAGGATTTGCTTGGCAAGAATAGCATAAAGTCGCAAATTTTGTGCCAGCTCAGAGGAGCAAGCGGCGCAAACCACGTTGTTCCAATGCTCCTAACTGCGCCTGACAGGCAAGAAATTGCAATAGAGTTTATCCATGGCGAATCCCAATCTGAACTTGAACAGGCAATGTTCCAGCTGCTTTTGAAGAGCGCAGATCTGACACAAATAAAGAAAATGCTGGTAATCCTTGAAGGTGATGGTTCGATAGATAAATTCGCCGGAGTTGCAAACCCTCTAAAGATAAAGATCATCGCTTCAAAGGATCCAAGAATACTCTATGAGCAGATACTAAAGGAAGCAGTGCAGTAATCACCATTGTCTTTCCTGAGAGTTGCCATCTTTGGATCGTTTGTCTCGGCAATTCTATTTCTTTGTATCTTTTATGCAGAGGGCTTTGTAGTAACGGCAGTATACGGATTGACGATATTCTACACTCTTTGGGCGGCATACCATGTGACCATAACAATAGCAGGCATGAGCATGCCTTCTGCAGACATTGATTACAAATCTTTAGAAAAGCACCTGCCAAAGATATCGCTGATAATACCAGCTAGAAGCGAGCCCATTCTTAGCAGGACAATTGATGTTTGCTTGAATCATACCGATTATCCATTGGAAAAGAAGGAAATTGTTGTAGTCGTTGATGATCCAGATGGAGAGAGGATAGCATTTTGGTACCAGCAAAAATATCCACAGAATGTAAAGTTATTGTCAAGGCGAAAAGCGTACCCTACAAAACCAAGCGCGCTGAATGATTCGATCCACTTGTGTTCTGGAGAGATCGTTGGTATAGTTGATGTTGAAGATATCCCCGAGCGAGATGTATTCCTAAGGGCGGCACATGCTCTTACACAGCAAGGCCGGGTAGCGACGCAGGCTATCTTGAGAATTAGCAATGCAGATGATTCTTGGATTAGCCGCGTGTTCAGCATGGAATATGCTGGCTGGTTTCGAATTCTACTAAATGGAAGATCGAAACTCGGCCTGTATTCGCCCTTAGGTGGAACCGGAAACTACTTCAAGAAATCTTCCTTGTCCCATGTTGGTTTGTACGATGCGACAAATCTGGCCGAGGACGCAGAGCTCAGTATCAGGCTGTTGATTGCAGGATGGAAGGTAGGGGTGCTCAACGCTCGGCACTGGGAGGAAGCCCCTGTAACGTTTGGCGCTTGGGTAAAACAAAGGACACGGTGGAACAGAGGGTGGCTCCAGAGCTTGTGGAAATACATCCCCGTCCTTTTTGACATACGCCATTTTCGGAGGCTTGGAATAATGGGGACTCTATCAACATTGATGATGCTCGTCGGCCCCCTGATAGTCATGTTAAGCTTGGTTGCTTATGGGATTACATTTCTATGGCTGCTAGAATCTGCAGGATTGGTCAGCCCGATCATGACCAAAATTTCATATCCATTTTGGATGGCGATTCCAATTTCGTTTAATATCATATATTATTATGTCTGGTTAAAAGGCGCAAAGCTGGAGGGATTGAAAATTAAAGCAATTCAACAACTCCCCTATATGGTATTTTATATGAACGTCATGATGCCAATTGCCGCATTGAGAGCGATGTATCAAGAAATCTTCAAGCCAGTCATGTGGGAAAAGACGACCCACGAAGGAAGAGGCGTCATGAACCACACGTTAACCGGCTAGCCGTGTTGCTTTTACCCGGTTACTCTTTTTCCATATCTGCCGCTTCTAAAATCGCCTTTGCCTGCTTGTAGTGCACTGCGTCTACCATCCTGCCTTCAAGCCGGACCGCTCCTCTGCCGCTTCCCTTCTCCATTGCCTCGCCAAGCGCCTGCACCACCTTTTTCGCCCATTCTATCTCGTTCTTGCTTGGAAGAAACACTTTATGCACAGGCTCTATCTGGCTTGGGTGGATTATGCTCTTGCCAGAGTACCCAAGGCGCTTTGCAATCGTGGCATCCCTGACAAGGCCGGCAGCGTCGTCTATCTTTTGCCAAATGGCGTCTATTGCGTGCACGCCAGCAGCTCTTGTGTCCACTGGGACTTTGGCTCGTGCATATGCATAGCCAGTGTCATCATGTTCGTCATAATCAAGCCTCATGTCATAGAGAAAGTCAAAGACTCCAAAGACAAGCGCATTGATTCTGTCATCCGCACTTGCTATTGGATAAGTGTTCACCACGCCTTTGGCAGTTTCAATTGAAGGCATCAAAGCGATCCTGCCCGTGCCCCTTTCGGCTTCAAGCGCAGCGACTTGCTTTTTTATTTCAATTATTTCTGCCGCGTCGTTGACCTTTGGCACAACTATGCCGTCGATGCCTTTTTGTACAACAGCCTTTAGGTCAGCGGATATAAGCCCTGACTCGGGCGAGTTTGTCCTGACGTAGACTGGCTTTGAATATTCCTGACGGCGTGCAAGTGCGTCAGCTATTATCTTCCTTGCCGCATCTTTTTCGTTTGATGGCACCGAATCTTCAAGGTCAAAGCAGATTATGTCTGCCTGCAGCGTCTTGGCCTTTTCTATAAAGCGCGTGCTGTTGCCGGGAACAAAAATCAGGCTTCTGAACATACAAAAAGAGAGAAGAAAGGAAGGGTTTTTAGAGCTTTTGTGGCGTCGTCAGGATCTTGCCAAACTTCTGGGCCTCAGCCATCATGATGTGACCCTTGACCATGTCAGAGAATGGCAGGACCGTGTCGACTATTGGCTTTATCTTGCCCTTGCTGACCCAATACATCACGTCCTCGAGCTCTGCCTTGGTTCCCTGAGTAGAGCCTAGCAGGTTTGTCCCCTTGAAGAACAGGTAGCGAAGGTCGATTGTAGAGTCATATCCCGTGGTAGCGCCTGTGGCGACAAGCGTTCCGCCCATCTTGAGCAGCCCCACTTCTTGCGGGAACGTGGACTTGCCGATGTGCTCAAAGACTATGTCAACTCCCGGCTGCCCGAGTTTTTTGTTTATTTCGCGCACCTTCTTGTACCAGTCGGCTTCCCTGTGGTTGACTACATAGTCTGCGCCAATCTCTGTGCACTTGTCCATCTTGTCCTGATTGCCGGCTGTCGCAATGACTGTGCAATTGTACAGCTTTGCAATCTGGATTCCGACCATGCCGACTCCAGAGCTACCGCCCATGACAAGCACAACCTGGCCCGGCTTTATCTTGGCGCGGCCTACAAGCATGTGCCACGACGTCATGCCCACCATTGACACTGCAGCTGCATCGTCAAACGATACATTGTCTGCAATTTTCACCACATTGACTTCTGGCAGATGGGTATATTGGGCAAATCCACCCCAGAGCGGGCCTGTCTGGAACCCCCAGATGGTTCTTTCGTTGCAGTCGTATTCTCTGCCCGAGGTGCATGCTTCGCACACTCTGCAGCTCATGTTTGAATGAGAAACAACCCTGTCGCCCACCTTGAGCTTTAGGACGTCAGAGCCAACTTCAACGACGGTGCCGGCGACATCGCTTCCCGAAATATGTGGAAGTGGCGTCTTGACCGGTTCGCCCCATATCGCCCAGAGGTCGTTATAGTTGTATGACGCAGATTCAACCTTTATCATGACTTCGTTAGGCTTTATCTTTGGAACATCGATATCCTCGATCTTGACAACCTTTGTCGGGTCTTTATTGTATTCTCGAAATACTGCTGCCTTCATATAGAGCCAAAAGCACGTTGCTGACCTTAAATAGTTAACTCATGCCCGGCCGGTTTATGCCAGCCCGATGTTTATCAACGCCTATCGATCTTGAACTCTTTTTTTGGTTGCTGTATGCGCATCAATAACTGCTTCAATTCCTCGTCAGTGAGCGGGCGGTTTATCCTGCCAGAAGAAGCCGCATTAATGAGGTAGTTTTCTACAGCCATCGCAAGGTCGGGCTTTACCAATCTCACATTCATAAGACGCTGGCGCGCAGCGGTGTCAAGAACCACCTGCAAAACACGCTGGCGCATTGCATTAGCCTCGGCTTCCCGCCTTCTTGATTCTTCGTCATTTGGTTGCTGTGGCTGTGGGACTGACATAGCGCATTACGCGTATCGCTGGAGCTGGGGTGCTTCCTTGATAAGCTCTTTGTGGAGCTCGGTGGCAAGCCTGTCTAGCTTTTTCATGCCTTCGCTTGAAATTATCCTGCCCTTTTTCTGCACCTTGATAATGTAGCCGGATGCTTCAAGCTGCTGGAGCGCTTTTCGAATGATTGCGCCGCCTGCATCCTTGTGGTGGGCAAGGTTGTAGCCAATCTTCTTTCTGCCACCATAGGCAACTGCCAAGTCGGCAACACCGAGAGGACCGTGAAGGTAAACCTTTCTCAATAGTGAAGCGCACCTGACGTACCACCAGTCTTTGTTCTGGGGAATTCTCTGAGCGTGCGAGCCTGTCTTGACAAATGGAGACCAAGCTGGAGCCACTATCTTTTTGTCGTTCTTCAATTGTTCGGCCAGCTTGGCGATCAGCTCGTCAGCCGGAACATCGTAAACCTTAGCCATATAGTATTTCGAAAATTTGGTTAGCCCTTATAAATCCTTACTGCGTCGCCAGGACCCTTCGGTAGGTGTGGCCGCATTTGAGGCATGTGACCCTTACCGCCCTTGTTTTTGCCCTGCCTACCCTTACTCTGGCGCTCCTGCCCGGCACGATAAACGCCTTGCACTTTTTGCAAAAGAGCTGCCTTGCTTCGTAGGGCAGGCGAACCCGGAACCGCATGGCCACTTTTTTTGCAAGTTTTGCCTGCCGGGCTGCAAGCTCTTCGTCCTTTTCCTTCAGGGCGGCTGCCACCAGAATGCCTATCCGCTCCCTTGCAAGCTCTTTTACCTGCGGGCTTTTCAATGCAAGCAAGCGTGTATTGCTTACTGATAAACCATCGCGGCAACCGTTAACTATCTTGCAACGCCATTATTGGCATTGACCAACGTTGACGAGCTGGAGCGCATGGCAAAAAAGTATTGCGAGCTCAAGCAGAAGCAAAGCCATGCAGAGCTTGCCCAGCTGGCGGCAAGCATTATCGATTCGATTTCTCTTCCATCATTTTCTTTTCCACTGAAGGAAGAAACGCAGGAGAGTAACGGCACGACTACCTTTGTCTACGAAAATAATGCCACCTTTCCCGCGCTCTATGACTTTCTTGCAGAAGTCCTGCATTCAAAGGTGCCAATAGAAGTAAGGGACGCAAAATTTGGGCCCGGCGAAATAATAGTCAACAAGCAGGACAAGAAAGAGGCTGATTCTGAACTGGGCTTGGCAGTCAAAGAGCTGCAAGAGCTTGTGCACGCAAAGAGGTCAGAAATGCTGTCTAGGCACGCCAGCACTGCTTAATATACAGGATTCTTTCCAGCTAGGATACGATAACGCTCATCATCGCCGAGGCCGCACTCGAGACTGTGCCTGATAATATAGCAGGCCACCCCTCAGTGAAAAACCACTCTAGCAGGACAGGGCTAAAGCCGTCTGAAATGCTGCTTGACAGGAGCTACCACCATGCAGCGATGAAAAGACTGCCGGACAGCTGGAAGCGGGGAAGGCCGGATATCGTGCATTTTGCTTTAATGGAAGCCCTGTCCACACCTTTGTTTTTGAAGGGCAGGCTAAAGGTGTACGTGCACACGGTAAACGACAAGGTGATAACAATAGCCGACAACTTGCGAGTGCCAAAATCGTATTTTCGTTTTGAAGGCTTGATGGTGAGCCTATTCAGGGACAGGGTGATAAAAAGCGACGAAGGCGCGGTCCTGATGGAGCTTGCCGATGGCAGTTTTTCAAGCTTGGTAAACGACATCGGGGCCGACAAGATAGTCGGTCTGTCTACAGCTGGCGTGCAGAGCAGCGTGCATAAAGTGGCTGGCATCGCCAAGGGAATTGACGATTGTGCCTTTGTTATAGGCGGATTCCCAAGCGGTCACTTTTCTGAAAAGGTGACAAAGAACCTAGGGCCCACCTACTCTATAAGCGACTTTGGGCTTGAAGCTCATGTGGTGATTGCGAGGATCCTGTACGAATGCGAGCTACTTGAAGAAGGCGTCCACCATGAAGGCAATGAATAGCGCCGTCAGGTAGGGGCTTGAGAACTTGAAGACAGTCCACGATGCTCGCTCGCTCGGCTTGACCAGCAGCCAGACAGAGAGCGCTATCATGACTGCGCCAAACACTCCTGCTGTGGCAAGGTAGATAATGCCAAACTCGTTGAAAAAGAACGGGAGCACGCTAAACACCACCATCATCAGTGTCGTGCCGGCAATCACCCTGACTGAGGACTTTTCAGTCGACACCACCGGAAGCATAGGCACGCCGGCCTTGGTGTAGTCTTTTTTCACGTGCAGCGCAAGGCTCCAGATGTGAGTCGGGATCCAGAGAAACACAAGCCCTGCCATCACGAGCCCGATCTCGATGTTCATTGTAGTGACAGCGACGTAGCCTATCAGCGCCGGAGCCCCGCCGGAAAAGCCGCCAAGGATAATGTTGCTCTGGCTCTTGCGCTTGAGCCACTTGCTGTATACGACGATATTGTCAAAGAGGCCAAAGGCCATCAGCCCAAAAGCCAGCGGGTTGATAAACCAAGCGCAAACAAGCGAAATTGCGGCAAGCGCAAGCCCAAAGGCAAGCGCGTTTCGCGGAGTTATCCTGCCTGTCGGCAACGGCCTGCCCTTTGTGCGATCCATTATGGCATCAATGTCGCGGTCATTGTAGCCGGTGAGCGTGTCAGCTGCCGCAGAGCCTGCGGCGACTCCCCCTATCAGGAGCGCCCAAGTAAGCGGGCTTATCGGGATGTCAAAGAGAAATGAAGCCGTCAGGGCGGCGCCAAAAGCAGTGAAAACCAGCAGGTACCAGATCTTTGGCTTTGTAAGCTCGTAATAGTTCTTTAGCGTGCTGCCAACTGTTATCTGGTGAGGTATCGTCAATTGCTCAGAGCCGAAAGTAAAGGGAACTAATTGTTATTTATATTATTACTTGGCAATGGACGCCGGGTAGGCTAGTTCACGGCTTGTCTTGCGCATCTCTATGAAAGTCTCGGTCTTTTGCACGCCTTCGATGCGCCCAATCTTTTCAGATATCAGCTGGTGCATCTCGTCAAGGGAGCGGGCGTTCATTGTCACAAGCACGTCGAACCTGCCCGTGACCTCTGCCACTTCTCTCACTTCGGGGATCTTGAAGAGCTCGTTCAGAACGTTGTCCCTGAGTTTAGAGTCCATGTTGATGCCGGTGAGCGCCTTGACGTTAAAGCCAAGAGCTTCGTCATTTATGACAATGGTGAATTTCTTGATAAGGCCGCGCTTTACCAGGCGCTTTATCCTGCTGTAAACAACGGAAGAGTTGACGTTGATTTTTTTGGAAAGCCTTGGGACGGAAATGCTTGCATCCTTTGCAAGTTCGCTTAAAATTTTTACGTCAAGATCGTCAATTCTTCCCATTTAAGAAATCAAGTCGTTTGGGGGTTAATAAACCTATAAAGTATCATTAAGCTCCAGTTTAATTCAATATTTTATACAGAAAATTGTAGAAGCATATGGCATGGCTATAGCCCGAAGATAGGAGATTTCCTGATAAAATATGGCTCCAATAAAGATAAGATTCTGATGGGTTTGTGTCCCCGAATAATAAACTGAATTATCTCTAATTCTGGTTAAATCCATTAATGCAGACCTGCAAGCTTATGTCGGACAACATAAGCTGGTCGGCCTATAGAGCCCTAGCGATCATGCCTGCGCTGATTCTTCTGATGCCTGCAGGAGCCATCTTGGCGTCGGCTCAGCTGTCGCCAATGCAATCCGCAGGCGGCAACTCAACGCAGACAGTAACTCCAAACAATAACGCCACAAATGCAGGCAACACCACGGCTTCTTCTACGTCATTATGCGCTCCAAACAGCACTGCGGGCAGCAATACTACTACTGCTTTGAGCAACTCGACTAGCAGCACATTTTCAGGCGAAAAGATCTATTCATCAACTAATGCCAGCTCGGCTGGAAATAATACTACAACAGCCGGTAACACTAGCGGAGCGGATTCTGCAATAACTCAATCGCTGAATCTAGCCAGAATGCACTTGCAAGAAGGATGCAAGGCGCTGAACAATAATGACACGCAAGGAGCATTTGTGCACTTTGGCGCGCTTGAAAAGGCGCTCAACGACATACAGGGCAACCTCACATCTTCCAATGCCACAGGGACAGCTGCAGCAAACATGTCAGCTGCTAACAATGCCACAAATTCAACAGGCAGCTCAAATGCTACCGCATCAAACCAGACTGACAGCAACCCTCTAAATCAGCTGGGCAAGCTGTTTGGCTTTAAGAAGTAGTACAGACGGGGCACCTAGCCCCATCTATTTTTTCAGAAATTAGAGGATGTTCCTGTCCTTTAGCAATTCTGCCAGCAGGACAGCGCCCTTTGCAGATCCCATCTTTTCGTTGTGCGACAATAACACGTACTTTATGCCGTTGTCAAAGGCTGTGTCCTTGCGTAGCCTCCCGACTACGGTAGTCATGCCATCGTTGATTTCCCTGTCTATCCTTGGCTGTGGGCGCGTCGGGTCGTCGTGCACGATGATATAGTCCTTTGGCGCTGTCGGCAGGCTCTTTATAGACACGTTCTTTGAGAATTTCAGCATCTCCTTCTTTACGTCCTCTGCCTCTGCCGCGTTCTCTGTCTCGACAAACACGGTCTCTGTGTGGCCGTCAATGACTGGAACTCTAGTGCATGTGCAGCTTACCTTGAGCGGCGCCGGGGCGATAGAGCCGTTTTTCATGCCGCCCAGTATCTTTTTAGTTTCAACCTGCACCTTTTCCTCTTCCTTTGGTATGTATGGAATCACGTTGTCCATGATGTCAAGCGCAATTACCCCGGGCGACCTTCCCGCGCCAGAAAGCGCCTGCATTGATGTCATGAACACTTTCTCGATGCCAAACTTGTCAAGTATCGGCTTGAGAGTTATTGCCATGCCAGTCGTCGTGCAGTTTGGCAATGGCGCAATGAACCCTTTCCACCCGCGGTTCTTCCTCTGGGCATTTAGCAATTCTGCATGGGAGTCGTTTATTCCCGGTATCAGTATCGGGACATCGGATTCATAGCGAAATGCGGCAGCGGTGCTGATGACTGGCGTAGTCTTTGCAAATTTAGGCTCTATCTCCTTGGCGTCGTCTGATTCTAGAGCTGTAAAGATAAGGTCGAACTTCTCCGGCTTTATGTCGTCTACCTTGCTGACTACCATGTTCCTTGCGTACTCGGGCACCTCTTCCCTGTTGTGCCATCTCAGAATTCCGGAGCTTGGGTCACGGATTGCGTCGATATACTTTTTGCCTGCAGACCTTTCGGACGCGGCTATCTGCGTCAGTTCAAACCACTTGTGCTTGTTGAGGGCCACAATGAATTCTTGGCCCACTGCGCCAGTGGCTCCAATGACTGCTACCTTTAGCATACAGCGGGTTTTGTTGC
>JAJPDY010000155.1 GCA_023252395.1 Nitrososphaera sp.
ATCCAAAGGGAAAAACTTACAATCATGCAAAGAGACATCAGCAGTACATGATCGTTGAAGGCTCTGGCAGTGACAACGCTTCAAGGATCATAATGCACGTTGACTTTGACTATTTTTTTGCGCAGTGCGAAGAGATCCGAAAACCCGAGCTCAAGAGCAAGCCCGTAGTAGTGTGCGTGTTCTCTGGCAGGACAGAAGAAAGTGGAGTAGTCAGCACTGCAAACTATGTCGCAAGAAAATACGGGGTAAAATCCGGCATCCCTATCAGAGTTGCCAAGTCAAGGCTTGCCGACTCTCAAGACGCGGTGTTCCTCCCGCTTGACTCTGAATATTATTCGCAAATATCAAAGGCGGCAATGTCGGTGATAGACTCGTACGCCGACAGGTTTGAGCATGTAGGGATAGACGAGTGCTACCTCGAAGTATCAGCTGCAAACTTTGAAGAAGCAAGGGGCGTTGCAAGGGACATCAAAGATGACATAAAAAAACAGACGCAACTGACCTGCTCTATAGGAGTCGCCCCAAACAAGATGCTTGCCAAGATCGCATCTGATATGGACAAGCCTGACGGGCTAACAGTCATTTCGCCGGAAAGGATCGCGGAACTGCTTGCTGGCATGGACGCAGACAGGATACCGGGCATCGGCCCAAAGACAAAGGAAAGACTTGCAGAGCTTGGTGTAAAGACGATAGGCGACCTTGCCAAGTTTGACCTGTTTAGGCTGATAGAGGAGTTTGGAAAAAAGACCGCCACATACATGCACAATGCGTCGCGCGGCATTGATGACGAGCCTGTCGTCGAATCTGGAGAAAAGCAGCAGATTGGCAGAATAGTCACGCTCAAGAGCGATGCAACGGCAAGCACAGAAATGTACCCTGATCTTTATGAAATCTGCCAGTCCGTCTTTCAAACTGCGAATACAAGAAAGCTGTCGTTCAAGACCGTGGGGATATTGCTGATCCTTGACAATCTGGATAACATAACCCGGTCAAAGAGCCTGAAGGTGCATTCAAATAATTTCGATCTGTTGTACTCTGCGGCCAAATCTGCTCTAGACGAGGCAATGGCTAGTGCAGGAAGAAAAGTCAGGAGGCTTGGAGTCAGGTTATCTGACCTCCAGAGCAGCGCCGGCCAGAACACGATGCTCGACTTTATGGGCAAATAGTCAAACATTGCCGATGACAGTGATAACAATGCCTGATGATAGCGGAACACTCAGGTTGTCGCTGACACGCAGCTGTACAAGCTCCACCGTCATCCCGACCAGCGCCGCTGTCAGCGCAGTCGCCGGAGAAACAAAAATCATTGCGCCGACTAATGCGCAAACTATCCCGGCGGCAGTCCCCTCGAGCGTCTTGCCGCCAGAATGAGGAATCTTGGTCTTGCCGGCGAGCCTGCCTACCACCGATGCAAAGCCATCGCCCAGCGTGACGACTGCTATGGCTGCATAGTTAAAGGGCGCGGGGAATATCAAAAGCGACGCCAGTATTCCTGCGGCAAAATACAAGGGTGCCCTGACAAATGCATTCTGCTTCTCTTCTGCGCTGTCGCGCATTGCCATCTTGGTGATGGTCGTAAACACTGGCATATTGCGGCCCTTGAGGCGCAGATATTCAGAGATCGTGTAAATCACTGCCAGACCAACAATGAACGCCGCAGCAAAGGCGTTTCCTAAAATGATTGCAATGAATGGAACCATAAAGCCTGCAATGTGTATTAATTTTCTGAAAAGCTCTTTTCTGATCCGCCAAGAACGCGATTTTACTAAGCCTTTGTCATCATTTGACATTTCTATGATCTAACCAGTTATCCTTTGCAGAACTACGCCTTGCCCGGAGCAATGCTGCCTTGTTGCTGCTGCAACCTGCGCATCCTCTTGCCTTCTGCGTACATCACGACTACAAGGTAGATCCCAAGCCATGGGAGGAACATTATCTCGCCGGCAACAGAGTGGAACGCCTCCCACTCGCGAACATTCGTGGTCACCACCAGAGCATAGAGCGAAAGTGACGTTATCCTTACAATGTTTACTGCAACGGTGCCAAACGTCCCGATGGCAAAGTAGATCAGCTTTCTCTTTATCGGGATCTCCATCTTTAGCAGAAACGCCAGCATCACGAGCGTGTAGATTATCATGCTGTGCACTCCTGCTGACGGCCAGAACACTTGCAGGGCAAAGGGCCCATGAAGCCCATTCAGGAGCAGCAGGTTGCCTCTTGCGGTGGCAGGGATTGCCGTGCTGGCCGGATTTTCAGGCCCGACGTTGGTGACGTAATGATCTATAAAGTTGATAACTCCTTGGTCAATTTGCAGGTAGACTGGCACTATGACTTGAAGGGGTCCAAGGGAATCATATGGAAAGAACGCGTCAAGCGAGAGTATGACTGCACTTCCAATCAGGTATATCGCTCCTGCCGGCGCTATCTTGTACCATTTCTTTCCAAAGAGCACCACAAGCGATATTGCCACGAATGCCGACATTACGATAAAGTCCCACATCCACACCCAGCTGTCTACAAGCGAGACGCTGTACGTGTTTGCGCCGTTTCGGATGTATTCGCGCAGCCCTCCCTGTTCAATCGCGATAAAGTACGCTATTGTCAGAGCTGCAAGCGCGACTACAACAATGAATTTCTTTTTGCTGATGACTCGCTTTATTCCGATGAGCTCGGCTGCGATAAATGCCATGGCAAAGAGAAATCCGCCTCTTCCCTCGTTCCATGACAGGCTGAACGTGTCAGAATACAGGGCAAGCGTGAAAATTATCGGTGCAATGAGCGCGATGGTGATCGCTATGCTTGAATTTATCCCAAATAT
>JAJPDY010000023.1 GCA_023252395.1 Nitrososphaera sp.
GAGAATGGCCAGAAATTCGAGGCCAAGATGGCAGGCTACACGATGCAGACGATAAAGTTCGGCACCTTCGAGGTAATAACTTGGACCGGCGAGTGGCCAGCAGCAAGAAACATCATCCGCAAAGCCAGCAACAAGAACCGCGCAAAGGTGATAGAATCCGGCTTCCACGAAAAGCGCGGCCTCCTGTCAGCGATGTTTGGAGGAGCCGAGTATGGCAAGGTCTATTCAAACGGCAAGCTGGCCGGCCAGGTGGTACTGGACAAAAAGTCCGGCAAGTGGATAGCCAAGTCAGAGAGCTTTGTCTGACCCTATTTCTTGTTCTTGAAGTACATCTTTTTCATCTCCTCGACCCACGCGTCCTTTTTCTCGTACATCCTCTTTGGTGCCCTCGGCTTGCAGACAGACATGGCGTAGGAGCAGAGAAGTGGGAAGTAGACAGACGAGTCGCCGTAGACAATGACGTTGCCCTTGTGGGAGGTCTTTATCTTGCCCCAGCTCTTGCCCTCCTGCAGGGTAGCGCCAGACAGGCCGCCGGTGTCCGGCCGCGCGTCTGTCATCTGTATCAAATAGTCCTGCCCGCCCTCCTTTATCTTCAATATCTGGTACAATGCCGGCCCGGTCTGCTGGAAAAAGTTCTTGGGGACTCCGCCGCCTAGCTCAAGGCCGCCAGAGCGCGCGCTCTTCCAAAGTATCGCGGCAGACTCGGCCACGTCGAGTATCACGTTTGGGAAAACGCCCTTGCCTTCGAGCAGCAGCGGCAGCATGTTGAGCCCGATTGACGAGTCGCCTATCGCAGGCATGTAGACAGGCACCTTGTGCTCGTATGCCTTTACCAAAAACGACTTGTCCGGGTACTTGGCGTTCTCTTTGGCGGCCTTGCCCAGCGCGTAGGCAATGTCCGCAGTTGACGCGTTCTCGGGCACATTTTTAGCCCTCTTGATCTCTTTTTGCACAATCAGGTCCTGAGCCTGCAAGGTCCCCATCTCTTTGATGTAGACGTCGTATATCCTCACTATCTGCTTTGAATACAGCACGTCGTCGTCTACGTCAAAGTGCCCCTGCCTCACAGGCAGGTCGTAGGCAAAGTGCAGGTCATGGTAGACGTTGGCGCCAGTAGCCACTATCCAGTCGATAAAGCCGTTCTCTATCATTGCAGAGATTGTCCGGCCAAGGCCGATGGGTGTCATTGCGCCAGCAAGGGTCAGGCAAACTGTCGAGTTGGTGTCGATCATGTCCTGCATGATTTCTGCCGCTTCGGCCAGACGGCGCGCGTTGTAGCCGGTCGAGCCGTAAAACTTTATCAGGTCTGCAACGGTCATGTTCGCAGAAACTGTCGGCGGGTCGATTTTTCTGCCGGTAAAGGAATGTCTGCTGTCCACCCTTTTGCTAAAAAGGCACTTGCTATTAAAAATTCAGTGCTTCAATACTAGGCAGGCGCAGACTGCGCTGTGCAGATATGCCGGCACTTCAACATCAACACTGTCTGCAACAGCCTGGCTGCACTTTTTCCATTTTCCCGAGTCATAGCGGTAAAACTCTTTTTTCTCTATGGAAAGGCCGGCAGCAAGCTTGAACAGCGTGTCCCTGTCATAGATCCTGTGCTCTGGCTTTTTGCCCTTGCCGTACGGGACTGTAATGATTGCGCTTCCGCCCTTTTTTAACAAGCGCGAGATTTCCCGCATTGCCTTCATGTCGCCGTCGATATGCTCTATTGTGCTTATGCTGATCACCTGGTCAAATGCTGCGTCGGCAAAGCCCATCGACCGCGCGTCCATCCTAGCGTCGCAGCCTGATTTTGCCAAGTCGATGCCAAATACCTGCCACCTCTTTCCAAAATCGCGAATCGCCTGCACGAGCCCGGAGCCGGCCGAGCCGACGTCAAGAATAGTCGCATCTCTGTCAGGCGATATCAGGTTTCTGGCGAGAAAGCCATATTCCACGAGCCTCTCAGACGTGACTCCTGCAAGGAGGTTATGAAGGTCAAGCTTGTCCTGCTTGCCGGCTGACAGCGAATAGACAGGTATGTCAAGCCCTGTTCGCTCGCTCTTTCTGTACCTGGCAACGTGGATGATTTTTTGTTGCTGCAGCTCTGCGATTGCTTTTGTTATTTCTGCCATGCTTGTACCGACCTGCCGGTAAAGCGAGTACTGGTCGGCAGGCGATTTTTTCAGGATGGAAACTATGCGCTTTTGCAGCAACTACAAATCTATCAAAAAATCTGCTTTTATGTTTTTAAAAAATTAAGCGTGGTTTGGCTTGCGCCTTGCCATTATCGCTTCCTCTGCTTCAATTCTGGCCAGGTTCTTTTCAATTTCTGGCTGGAACTTGGTCTTTGCAAACCAGGCAGCGGCAGCGCACCCGCCAAGGATGGCGACTATTGTAACTGCTTCAGTTATCATGACAGACATTTGCGTATGTAAGGATATAAACTATATTTTATCATATTATCATAAAATTCAAATTTTGTGATATGAAATTTCTATGTAAAGAGCCATTCAAGGCAAAAGTTTCTTGATACAGAACAGCAATATAGCATAATTAATATGAAATTTGCGTCTACTTGAAAATTAGTAAACTACGCACGCTTAGAACGAAAGGATCTTTTTCGCGGCGTTGACTTTTTCCAGCAGTTCTTTCAAAAATATGTCGGCAAACTGCTCAAAGGTCTGCACGCCGTACTTGGCTCTATACTCCTGCTTTCTTTTCCCGTATTCTTCGACAAGCCACCTAAAGTCAGCTTCCTTTAGCCTGACGATGTTGTTCTGCGCGGCCGCCTTTGATTCAAACACATTGAGCATAAAGATGGCAGCAAAATGGGTAAAGCTGTTTGCCTTGTACTTCCTGTCATAATCTTCCTTCAATTTTTCGTAATTTTCCTCAAGCCACACCTTGACGTCGGACCGGATAGTCAGCGACGTGTAGCGGCCTGAAAAATCGACCTTCATGTTATGCATTTCAACGGAATAAAAGCCGCGCTTTACCTCGTTCATCATTATTATCAGCGCGCTTGGGAGAAACATGCCGGGATAGAACTCGTCGGTGTCCTTTTGGAGCCGGGTTAAAATCGCCGGCTTTAATCCGATGGTCGCGTACCCTTGGCTTGGCACGAAGAAGGGAGAAGTCGGGGACAGTTAATTAGTTTTTCAGCCCTATCCAACCTTGCCCCCTGAAGGCGTGACATATCCCTTCAAGTCGTCGCCATTGACAACGTCTTCTTCCGGCGGGACATAGTCGACTACTCCGTGCCTCTGCTCTCCAGGGTACTTCTTTTGCGTTGCAAGGGCGACTCCGATAAAGATTGCAAATGATATTGGTGGAGGTATCATTGTGTCAATGCCTGCCAGATCTACAGGAATGACAAAGAATAGCACCAGCCTGATTGCCGAGCCGATGATAAGCGACGCGATTGCGGCAGGCATATTGGCCTTTTTCCAAAAGAGACCCAAGGTCAGCGGCGCCCATGCGCCGGCAAATACAATGTCAAAAGCCAAGACAAGGTAGATTCCGGGCTGTGGAAGTACATAGCCGAGGATAAACGCCGCTATCATCATTGGTATTGTAAATATACGCGTAGTCATAAGCAGCTTCTTGTCATTCATGCCGGGCCGTTTCATGATCCTCCTCATGATGTCCCTCTGTATGATGTTTCGAGACATGACACTTGAAATGGCAAGCAGGCCACCGTTTGCTGTTGACATTGAAGCTCCGAGCACGCCCATAAGGAGCGCCGCGCCTATTGCAAATGGCATGTGGTTTATGGCAAGATCAGGGTATGCCGTAAAAGGATCTGCAAGGCCCGGCCCTAGGAAGTATAGCGCGATAATTCCCATCATGCTTGTCGGGATGACTGTCAGCAATGTCAGGCCAGCACCCCAGAAAGCGCCCCTTGATGCGGTCTTGGGATCCTTTGCCGCAAACACCCTTTCCATAAAGTCAAGGGCGACAATGTCGCCAAGCCCAAGAGCCGCTATGCTTGCCCAGTTGACATATGCCCCATTTGCCGGGTCTGTCAGACCCGAAAGGTCGAGGTAGCCGGCTGGCGCGTTTCCAAGGATGACGCCAAAATCCACGCCTGCAAACCCTGCTGCAAAGAATATGAATGCCGCCCAGAAAGCGCCTATCGCCAAGTAAATCTGGAAAATGTCAGTGTAGGCAGACGAGAATAGGCCGCCTGCAAAAGTGTACACCAAGACAATAATAGATCCGATCAGCATTGCCCAGAAAAAGTCAATCTGCAAAACTGTTGACAGGATAAATCCAGTTGCTGCAAAATTTCCTGCAACCAACACGATGAAGCTTATCATCATCAGGACGCCCGAAATTCCTTCGGCTCCGTTTCCAAACCTGCGGTAATAAAAGTCCGGCAGAGTCAGCATCGCCATCTTGTTGAGCCTTTTTCCATAGAACGCGCCTGTGAGAATAAGGCACACGGCAAGACCTATTGGAATTACCGCTCCGGCCCAGAATCCAAACTGGTAAACGAGCGATACGTTTCCAAGCGACGAATTGCCATCTATGGATTGCGCGGCGAGCATTGTTCCAACAAAAGCTAGAGGAAGGCTCTTACCGGCCACCATGTAGCGCTTGCTGCTTCTCTTGACAAGTTTGACTGTTAATGTTCCAACTACAATCGACAGCCCCAGAAAAGCGATTACTGCAATCCCATATCCAGTAAGCTCTGCCATCCATACTTTTTATATTTAATAAATATATAAGCATTGCCAAAATCATAAATACGCTAAAGTTCGACTGTCGAACTCAATGTTTGCATACGCCGGACACCTTCAGCATGTAAAAGCAAAAGCGGATGTCCTCCTTTCGAATGTCTGGAACCTGCTTACCGGCTTCATGCCTCATGTCCTGAATAAAGTCATAGATTTCGTCGACAGTAACAGGCGCATCGTCGTACCCGATTTCCCTGTTCACAGAGTTGTACATCGATATGTAATAACTGAGAAAGGCTGTTTTGACCATCGTTTGCTCGGTCAGCACCTCGCTCAGGTTACTTTTCATTCTCTACTCAAGCTTGCTTGAAAATGATATAAGGTTTGGGGTAAAAGATGTAAACTACGCATCACAATACAGAAAAATGATGCGTATATTACTTTTGATATTATCAAAAAAGAAAAATTTTGTGTTATAGTGCCAGAAATCGCATAGATATTTATAAATAAGTCAATTAGTAATGTTGTACCATGAAGGTCAGGAACATCCCGGTAGAGCTAATCGACGTCGCAGAAGAGAATGTCCGCAAGGATCATGCATTTGGCAAGGACAGCAGTGACCAGTTGATGAAGGAGCACCTGTCAAAGTTTGACCTTCTCCAGCCAGTAGTCGTGCGCTTTGACGATGAAAGCAGGCGCTACAAGTTGCTTATCGGCCGCAGGAGGTTTTTTGCGCTAAGCGCCAAGGGAATGACTGAAGTTCCTGCAGTCATTACAGAGCTTGAAGGAGCTGAGGCGGAGGCCGCGTCGCTCTTTGAAAACCTTATCCGCAAGGATCTTTCGCCGCTTGAAAAGGCGCGCATGGTGAAAAAGTTGGTAGACTCTACAAAGGAAGGGATCACTGGCGTGTCGTCAAGGTACGGCCTGCCAAAGAGCACCGTAAGCGAATGGCTCAGCATCCTGACCCTGCCGCAGGCGCTGCAGGAAAGAATAGAGAAGGGCGAGATCACTTCCTACGAAGCGATCAGGATTGCGAGGAAGCCAGAGATCCATGAAAGGCTCATTGCGGCAGCAGAAGAGTCGAGGCTGCAGGAAGAGATGGCTGCAACCGGAGTAAAGAGAGGAGCGCCAAAGGGGCTCTTGACAGTACGCCTTGTATTTGACCCGCGCAAAAAATCAGACAGGCGGATCTGGGAGCGGCTGAATGAAAAGGCAAACCAGAACGGCTTGAAAGTCGCGGACTATGTCAGAAACGTCGTGGCAAAAAACGTGCACTGAGCCCGAACTATATTTATACGAGCCATTAATAATTACGTAGGTTTTGGAAGTTGCCGCGCGGCCAAGAGCTGCAAAAAAAATTGCGATTGGCGTTGCCATAATTGCTGCTTTTGCAGCGCTGATATTCGCGGTGCCGCCGGCGCTCGGTAAGAACATCCACCCCATGATCCTAGTCTCGGCGTTCATACTAGCCTCCATCTACGTGGCGCTCTCGTTTGAATTTCTCCACAGAAGCACAATTGCGCTCGCAGGCGCAATATCGATAATCATAGCGGCCCTTGCCTTTGGAAGCATCCAAGCCGAGGAGAGCTTTGAGTTCATCGTCGGTGCCATCGACTACAACACAATAGGGCTCTTGCTCGGCATGATGATAATAGTCGCCATACTTGCCGAGTCTGGAGTATTTCAGTGGGTCGGGATCAAGGCGAGCAAGGCAAGCAAGGGCAACCTGTGGAAGCTGATGGTCATCCTGTGCACGTTCACCGCGGTGACTTCGATGTTCATCGACAACGTCACGACCATCCTGCTGATGGTCCCAGTCACGGTAGCAGTTTTCAGGATCTTTAGGGTGTCGCCGATGCCCTTTATCCTTGCCCAAGCGCTTGCGTCAAACGTAGGTGGTGCTGCGACTCTCATAGGCGACCCTCCAAACATATTGATTGGATCGGCCGCAGGCATTGACTTTAACGCGTTCATTATCCACCTAGGCCCGACTATCGCAATTTCGTTTGCCGCGTCGCTATTCTTGCTGAAATTCATGTTCAGAAAAGATCTGAAGGCACAGGTCCAGAATCTGGAGGAGTTGATGAAAGAAGATGAAAGCTCGTACCTGAAAGACAAAGGCGTCTTGAAAAAATCGCTGGCAGTACTTCTTGGAGTTGTCGCGCTGTTTGTTGTGCATGGGTCGCTGCACATCGAGCCGTCAGTCATTGCCCTTGGAGGCGCGGGCGTGCTGCTTGCAATCACCAAGGCAAGCCCAGAAAAGGTGTTCCGCGAAGTGGACTGGCCGACCCTGATATTTTTCACAGGGCTTTTCATCATTGTCGGGGTTGCCGAACACGCGGGGATGATAGAAGTGTTGTCAAAGGCGGCACTTGGCGCGACTGGAGGCAACCCGTGGCTTGCGTTTGCGATGATAATATGGATGTCCGCCATTGCCAGCGCGTTCGTTGACAACATCCCGTTCACCGCCACCATGATACCGTTAGTGCACACTCTCAATGAAAGCGCGGGAATATCGGGTGCGTTTGGCGACCTCCACATCAGCCCGCTTTGGTGGGCCCTATCGCTTGGAGCCAACTTGGGCGGCAACGGCACGCTCATCGGCTCAAGCGCCGGCATCGTGGCAGCCGGCATAAGCGAAAAGCACGGACACCCGATAAGCTTCATCAGGTGGCTCAGGGTAGGCTTTCCATTCATGATAATTACAGTTGCGATAGGCACGATTATCCTTGCAATAGACGTGTTTCTCCGGGTGTAATAGCAAGACATTTTATACTGCAAATCCAAATGCTGGAGCATATGGCCGGCAGGACAAAAAAGCAAAAGGGCGGCGACCTTTTGCGCGACGCGGTGAAAGATTATGCCATAAACGATGACGATGATGTCCAATCAATTTTCTCAAACATGGCAAACTCGGGCGGCTTTGAGTCGCGGAACTTGGCCGACGGGGTAGACATACTGCGCAGGATGATTGACGAGAAGAACTGCACAAAGTTCCTGTCATTTGTCGGGGCGCTGATGTCGACAGGAGCAAGGGGCATCGTGCGCGACATGGTAAAGAACAAGATGTGCGACGTCATCATCACCACCTGCGGCGCGCTAGACCACGACATCGCAAGGTCGTACGACAAGTACTACGCCGGCGATTTCCGCATGGACGACAGCATGCTACTGGGCAAGAACATCCACAGGCTCGGCAATGTGCTTGTTCCGATGGACAACTACGGCCCGCTCATTGAAGAAAAGGTGCAGGCTTGTCTGAAGGATATGTACAAGGAAGGCAAGCGCCAGATAGCAACTTACGAACTGACCGATTACATTGGAAGCACGCTTGACAAGTCGTCGTTTCTATACTGGGCCCACAAGAACAAGATTCCTGTCATTGTCCCCGGAATCGTGGACGGTGCAGTCGGGAGCCAGGTGTGGTTCTTTTACCAGCAGCACAAGGATTTCAAGATAGACATCTTGAAGGACGAGAGCAGGTTGTCAGATATCGTTTTTGAAGCGAAAAAATCCGGCGCATTCATGATAGGAGGAGGCATTTCAAAGCACCACACCCTCTGGTGGAACCAGTTCAGGGGTGGGATGGACTACGCAGTATACATCACCACTGCCCCTGAGTGGGACGGCAGCCTGAGTGGGGCGCTGGTCGCAGAAGCGATATCGTGGGGCAAGGTGACTACAAAGGCGCGACAGACCACCATCCACGGCGAAGCTACTACCCTCTTGCCCTTCATTTACGCAGCGCTCGCAAAGGCAAGAAAAACGTAGATTACGCTTTTCCGTGCACGGGCGGCAAGCCGTTCGGCTGCCGAACCAGCCTCAAAACGTAGATTACTTAGCAATATTTAAAATATACTTACTAATTAATTAAGAGGACCTCTAATGGGGATGGAATTTTATGGTGACTCTTACAAGGGAAACGACGAGCCTATCTTTGTTGGCATACCGACATTTTTGAAGCTGCCATGGCTGCGGAGCCAAGCGGAGCTGAAAAAAGTAAAGCCGGATGTCGCAATAATAGGCGAGCCATTTGACTTTGGAACTACAATACGCCCCGGCGCAAGGTACGGCCCAAGGGCTATCCGCGCGGCTTCAACGGTGCCCTCTCCGCCGTACGAGCACTTTAACATAGAGACTGGCGTCGACCCATTTGGAGTGTTTCGCACAGTCGACTATGGCGATGTCAACATATCTCCCGGCGACGTCGTGGAATCGCACAGGAGGATGACTGACAAGGTCAAAGAGGTACTTGACATTGACGGCATCCCCGTAATGCTAGGAGGCGATCACTCTATCACGTTTGCAAACGTCAGGGCATTTGCCAAAAAGCACAAGAATATCGGCATGATCCATATTGACACGCATGCAGACTGCGCGCCGCAGGGCCTCTGCGGCTTCAAGTACGACCATGGCGCCCACATCCGCAGGATAATGGAGCTTGGCTGCCTAAAGGGCAAGAACTACACGCTCATCGGCCCGCGCGGCTACTGGCCGGGCCCAGACCTGTACAAGTGGATGGCAGACCAGGACTTCCAGTGGTTCACCATGCTTGACGTGGAAGAGCTGGGAATTGACCAGATTGCAAAAGAAGCGGCAGACAGGGCAAACGACAACGTTGATGGCGTCTACATCAGCTGGGACATTGACACTTTTGATCCGGCTTATGCGCCGGGAACGGGCGAGCCGGAGCCAAACGGCCTGACTTCAAGGGAGGGCATGAGGCTCATGCGGTTGCTGTCGACCTCATTTGATCCGGACAAGTTCGCGTTTGACCTTGTAGAGGTTGCGCCAAACTATGACGTAAGCGACGTCAATTCGTACAACGGCGGCATAACGTCGGGCCTTGCAAACAGGCTGATAGTCGAGCTCTTGGCAGGGCTTTCGCTCACAAAGAAGGGCCAGATGGAAGGCAAGCCAGTGAGGCCAAGGCAGTACCGCGGCAAAGGTCACACGTACAGCTTTGGCGGGCCAAAAGCAAAGGTGCCAAGGCGCGGATGATCCAGATAAAGGCGACTGTAAGGGGCGAGCCAGATGTTACGCCCTTTACCAAGATCTTTGACTATGGCAGCTCTGACGAAGAGATTTTTTTCAGCTCGTCTGCCATGATTAAAGAAAAGCTCCAGCGCGGCATGAAGATAAATGCAAACGAAGCGCTGATAATATACTGCGACTACGCGGTAGAGGCTATACGCGCAGGCGTGTAGGACAGTGGCATACAAGAAGGCGCTTCAAAAATTCTGTCAGCCAATATGGTGATGATAGGCGTGCCAGAAACCCTGCAAAATATCACATTTGAAGCAAGGATAGACACCATCCCTGCAAGAAAGATTATAATCAAAGAGCCGATGCAGACAAGCGGCTACATGATGGCAGGCTGAGGTGGCAAAAAATTGATAGCAGAATCGTTCAACCACTTGATAGAGATGGTTTTTGCGCCGGTTGAAGGCAACATCAGTGCCACAACTCCGGCAGGACTTTTGCTCCTCGGGCTAGTCATCGGTCTTCGCCATTCGATGGAAGCTGACCATGTTGCAGCAGTATCTACCATAGTCGCAGGCAGCAACAAGAGCAAGTTCCGCGCGCCGATGCTTGGCGCACTGTGGGG
>JAJPDY010000156.1 GCA_023252395.1 Nitrososphaera sp.
TAAGGTTAAATTAACCTCTTCACTACAAGCACTACTTGATTGGGCGAACTGTTGCAGGAACAAGATCTTGGGCACTGGAGGAGGACTCATTATTCCTCAGAGATCAGCCCCTCTATCGGAGATAACGAAGTCGTTGTCATGGGCTGGGTCGCAAGCGTCCGGGATCACGGCAACATTCAGTTTATCATACTAAAGGACATGCATGGTGAGCTGCAAATCACTGCAAAAAAAGGCGAATGCAGCGAACCGCTTTTCCAGATGGCAAAGGAGGTCAAGGAGCACAGCTCCATCGGAGTCAGGGGCAAGCCAAGGCCGCAGGAAAAAGCTCCAAACGGCGTGGAAATCGTGCCTGCTGAATTGAAGGCGTTTTCAATAGCAAAAAAGGCCGCGCCATTCCTTGTGCAGGGCAAGACATCCACTGTCGGGATTGACACGAGGCTTGACCTTCGCGCAGTGGATCTGAGGCGCAACTATCTGGGCTCGATATTTCGAATACGCCAGACAGTGCTCAACTCTGTCCGCGAGTTTCTTGCAAGGCAAAAGTTCATTGAAGTGAACACGCCAAAAATGATAGCGACTGCCACAGAGGGAGGCGCAGCATTATTTCCGATATTCTACTATGACAGAGAAGCGTTCCTTGCGCAGAGCCCGCAGTTGTACAAAGAGCAGCTGACGATGGCGTTTGAAAGCGTGTTTGAAATCGGGCCGATATTTCGCGCAGAGCCTTCGCGCACGAACCGCCACCTCTCAGAGGCCATCTCTATCGATGTCGAGCGGGCATTTTCCGACTATAACGACTTGATGGCTCTCCTTGAGCGCATTATAGTCAACGTCGTTGACACCATAAAGGAAAGGAACCAGGACGACTTGAAATATCTGGAATTGCAGTTGCCGCCGGTAGGGCTGCCGTTCCCAAAGTACACTTATTCCGATCTCATTGACAAGCTGCAAGAAGCTGGCGAGCGCATCCAGTGGGGCGACGACATCTCGCCCCAGGTGATGAAAAACCTGCAGGACGAGCGGCTAAATGGCTTTTACTTTATAATCGACTGGCCTACGTCGACAAAGCCGTTCTATGTCAAACCCGGAGCCGCAGACGACGGCAGGGTGTGCGAGTCGTTTGACCTGATGTTCGGCTCGCTTGAAATGTCGTCAGGCAGCACTAGGATAAACCGCAAGGACCAGCTGGTGGAGCGCATGACAAAGCAGGGGCTAAAGCCTGCGGCTTTTGACTACCACCTGAGGGTGTTTGACTACGGAGTGCCGCCGCACGCCGGCTTTGGACTTGGGCTTGAAAGGCTCATGATGGCGCTTACAAAGGTTGAAAACATCCGCGACGCTACGCTTTATCCAAGGGACATCGACAGGCTGGCTCCATAATGGTCACCAAAGAGCAGGTAAGGCACCTTGGCTGGCTTTCCAGAATAGAGCTGTCAGATTCTGAAATAGAGCGCTACACTTCTCAGATCGAGGAAATAATAAAGTACCTCGACACGCTTGACACAATACCGCTAAAAGAGATAGAGCCTATAGTTGCCAAGAAAAAATTTTCGGATCTGCGGCCAGACGAGCAGGAAAAGTTTGAAGGCGACGCACTTGGCACAAAATACAGAAAGGACGGCTTTGTGAAGGGGCCGAGGATGGTTTGAAAGTTGTCTCTGTACACGCTTGACGCCGGCAGGATTGCCAGCGGCATCAAAAGCAGGGAATTTTCAGCAGAAGAGTACGTCCACCAGCTGCTTGAAAGGATAGAAAAGGTGGAGCCGAAGGTAAACGCGTTTGTAACTATCAACAAAGAGGCGCTTGACCAGGCGCGCGTTCTTGACAAGAAAATTAGAGACGGCGAACATGCTGGCCCTCTTGCAGGAGTTGCCATAGGCATCAAGGACAACATTTGCGTGCAGGGCATGAAAACAACGTGCGCGTCGAAGATGCTTGATAGCTATGTCCCGCCCTACGACGCGACGGTGATCAGGCGGCTAAAAGACGCTGGCGCAATAATAATCGGCAAGGTCAACCTTGACGAGTTTGCGATGGGCTCGACCACAGAGTTTAGCAGGCATGGTCCCACGAGAAACCCGTGGGACATCAGCAGGGTGCCGGGCGGCTCATCTGGTGGGAGCGCAGCAAGCGTCGCGGCGCTCGAGTGCACTGCCTCTCTTGGCTCTGACACTGGCGGCTCTGTCAGGTGCCCTGCCAGCTTTTGCTCCGTAGTGGGACTCAAGCCGACGTACGGCTTGATAAGCAGGTATGGGCTCGTGTCGTACGCAAACAGCCTAGAGCAGGTGGGGCCAGTTGGCAGGACAGTGGCAGATGTGGTTGCAGTGCTAAACGCCATCGCCGGCGCTGACGAACATGACCACACGACTGCCGTAGGCAAGCCAGCATATTCCATAACAGAAAGAAAGAGCTTGCGAGTCGGCCTTGTCAAAGAGTTCATTGAAGGAGCAGACCCTGCAGTTGCCAAGATAATCCATGACGCTGCTGACACGCTTGCAGGTCAGGGGTGCAAGGTCGAGCAGGTGTCGCTTGCGTCCGTCCAGTACGCGCTTGCCTCCTACTACACAATAGCTATGGCAGAAGCGAGCAGCAACTTGGCGCGCTATGACAACATACGCTACGGCTTTGACATGACGCCGGAAGGCTATGAATGGAACACGTACTTTGCCAAGGCGCGCAGCAACTTTGGCGAAGAAGTCAAGAGGAGGATAATAGTGGGCTCGTACGTGCTGTCGTCTGGCTA
>JAJPDY010000157.1 GCA_023252395.1 Nitrososphaera sp.
AGAACTCTGTCTGTGAGTAACAGCTTCATTCCAAAGAAGGTTCTCGGTAAATTCATGCATATTACAGACGAGCCGCTGAAAAGGCAGAGCGGCAAATCACTTGTCTTTTTCATGGGCGCCGGCTTTTGTCCGTTTTGCGCCGCAGAGCGCTGGGCTATAGTCAACGCTCTTGCCAACTTTGGCAAGTGGGAGGGCCTTGTAGAGACTACCAGCGCCGGTCAGGACGAAAAATATCTAAACATCCCAACTGTGAGCTTTGCGCGTGCAAAATACACAAGCGACTATGTCGAGTTTATCGGGCGCGAAACTGCAGACAGAAACTTTGAGCCGCTGCAAGAGCTCGACGAAAAAGACTATGAAATACTTGACACGTTCAACCCTGACCAGATAATCCCATTTCTGCTTATTGACGGGCAGTTCATGCAGGTCGGGTCTGGCTACAGCCCGCAAATCTTGGAAGGGATGGATCACGCAAAAGTCAAGGCCGAGCTGGAAAACCCTGCATCTGCGGTAGGAAAAGCAATGAGGGCAGAAGTTGACAACATTACCGCGCTGATATGCAAGAGCACGGGCGGCAAGGCTGGCGTGTGCAATTCAGACAGTGTAAAAAGCCTGACTGCCAAGATCTAGTCTTCAGTAGCGACTACTTGTTCTCTTAGCGGGGTAATCCTGACGGTGGTCGGGCACCCCAGCTTGCTTGAAGCGACCTTGAAGCCATCCTTTGCAAGTGCAAGGTTTGCAGCTGACACGTGTGCTTCAAACAGGACTTGGCCTGGCTTTACGCGTGCCGCAAGACCTGTTGCCTTGCCAAATGCCCTTCTCATTCCTTCCTGAAGACGGTCTGCGCCTGCTGTTGCGATCATTTTGTTCTCCCTCAGAATCACGTGCGGGTATACCCTGAGCATGGAAAAGAAGCTCATGTCGCCTACTGTCGCCATCCTCTTGTTGGCTGCAAGTCTGGCGGCTTCGAGCGCGTTGTGCCTTATCTGGATCTTTTCAGTTGACATTAGCTCCAGCTTGAAATCATAATTGTTGCTGGCCTGGCCGGAAGAAAATCTTGCGATCTTGATCTGGGGCTTGCCCTTTATGTATTCGCGCCTTACGTACGGCATTCCACGAGTCTCACGATAATTAACTCCCTTCATATCAATCACTAAATTTGAATACTTAAATGTGGTAGTTTGGTGTGATTTAATCGTTATGTCGTCAGCGCCATCGCCTGCGCAGCCATTTCCTGATTCTAAAATAGCTGAATCAGAGATACCATTGATAGAGTCTCGCCTGTCAGGCGGCGGCAAGATTTTGGTTGACGAGACGCGGTTTCAAGACGAGCTGAGGACCAAGGGCTTTGGGGAAAAAGAGGGCGCAGAATACGTGCTAAAGCCATACGAGGCGCTCTACCTTGTACACACAAAGCGGCTCATATTCAAGGGCAAGCCCGATATCACTTTTGACTCGCTGTTTGAAATGCTCCTGAAATACGACAGGAACATAATGACAAAGTTTCTAGTCTACCGCGACCTGCGGAGCCGGGGATACGTTGCAAAAGAAGGGTTTGGCTTTGGCAACGACTTTCGAGTCTACGAGCGAGGCGAATATGAGAAAAAGCCGGCAAAGTATGTGGTCTTTGGCATAAACGAAGGGACCAATACCACTGCAAAGAGCTTTTCAGGTGCCATCGAGCAGATAGAAAAAATGGGCAAGGAGGCTGTCGTGGCGGTGATAGAACGCAGGGGCGAGGTAATCTATTACAAGGCATCCAAGATGCGATTTGTAGAAAATAGGTACCGCCAAAACAACGCATAAAAACAAGCCCGTGCATGCTACATTGTGGCGTTTAAGGAGATCTATTGCTCCGACTGCAAGACCGTGCTTGCAAGGTATTCCATAAAATACTTCTCAGACACTGATATCAACGAACTTGTGCACCTACACTATTCTGCGCACATCAAAGACGGTCACTCTGTGGAAACCCGGCTTGCAGAATGACAAATCTGTAAACGATTTATATTCCCACATTAGATTATAACCTATGCAACAGCGCAACCTCTGCGACAGGATTATCAAGCTTGACCGCAACATACGTTTTGCCGGCATTGTAAATGGCAGAGGCGAGGTTATCGAGGGGGGCTTCCAGCAGGGGGTCCAGCCGCTGCTTGACGGGACAGACGAGCAGCAGATGTACATGCAGTCGCTATGGAACGTGACCACACTTCAGAAATACAGCGGCAGGCTGGGCAAGGTGCGCTACAGCATGACCGAGCACGACAAGGTTACGCTCATGACGTTTCCGCTTGGCGACGGCATTCTCTGCCTGTCAACATCGTCCAAAGCTGACGCGAACAAGATCCGCGACAAGGTAATGAAAGCAATCAAAGAAAAACCAGCAAAGAAGAAAAAACCAGCAAAATGATGCAAAAAGTTAAATTGCAACAAAAACACGTGAAAAGTACGATCTTGGCAAAGAGGTTCTGCGAGAACTGCTTTTATCGAGGCGACGAATCAGAGTTTTTGGCCGCAGCTGACTTTTGCTTGGACTGCATGGGCGTCCACTCTGCCTGTCCAAAGTGCAAGGCAGGCTTCCATAGCGTCCACGTAATAGAATAACAATTTTTTACCAGTATTATCTAAGAATAGCCAGTCCGCAGGATGATGACATAGTAACAGTCCCCCTATTATCTGCCCGCAAGGGTGGAGAAAATGAAGAGAACTTCTACCGGACTGCTGAATCCTGCGGC
>JAJPDY010000024.1 GCA_023252395.1 Nitrososphaera sp.
TCACTTTGATGATTATAGGTAGTTATTTCACTTAAAGTCTGCTTTTGAAGCCTCTGGGTATGCTACGCGAAAAGTCGCGCAAACTCTACCTAAATTACTTCTTTAATACCAAATCCAGTTATTTGCAAGATTGGCATGCTGCAGCTGACAAGAAAATGCATAATCAAATTTCAATTATGTATATCCACGCTCAAATTATGCAAAAATTCGTGCTCGAAAAAAATCGTTATGCAAAATTGAGCACGGAGGTACAGCCAACTATTGGGTCAGATAGGGCTAAAACATAGTTGGGCGGCATCCCACAATGCGCGCCTACTTTTTCGCTTGACCCCTAAAGTAGGGTATTACCTTGTTGCCAAACTGCTCGATGCTTCGGAAGTAGCCCTCTCCCCAGAATCTGATGATAAAGTGGTTTGTGCCGGCCTTGATAAAGCGCTCAAGCATCGCGATCACGTCGTCGGGCTTGCCGACTCCAATAGCAGTGCGCGCCACGCTGTCAGGGATCTTTAATGCTGCGCGCTTCATCTGCTCCATAAGCTCTGGCTTGTCCATCGTGTATTCCGTGAAATACTTGCGGAAGTCAAACTCCGAGTCCTGAGGAATGTCGTGCACCTTAAGAAGCTCTGGCTTGTAGAGGCTGACTTTTACCGCGTTTTTCATCTTGTTCCACGCCTCTTCGCCGTCTTCTGTGAAATAGACATCAACGTCGTTTGCAAACTGGAAATCAGACATGTCCCGGCCGGCCTTCTTTGCGTGGTCCTTTATCACGTTGGCGTGGTGCCTGAAAAGCTCGGGCGTGTATCCGATAGGGATCCAGCCGTCGCCGTACGTCGCGCACAGCTCAAGCGTCTTTGGCGCGCCTGCCGCAATGTAGACTGGCGGCCTTGGCTGCCTTATGCTCTTTGCTTGGAGGCAGGCGTTTACAAGCTTGTAGTATTCGCCGTTATAGTTGACGCGGTTGTCCGGGTCGGACTTGAAGAGGCGCTCTATTACTTCAAGCTGCTCTCTGAATTTCGTGACAGGCTTGCTGAACTCTATTCCAAAGTCGACTACGTTCTGGGCTTCGCCGGCTCCTATGCCGAGGATTCCCCTTCCTTGAGTTATCCTGTCAAGCGTGATTGTAGAAAGCGCGATTGCGGATGGGTGCCTGCGGATGGCATCCGTGACACAGGTGCCAAGCTCGACGTTTCTCGTGACTGCGCCAAGCGCTGCAAGCATGAGCCACGCGTCGTTTACGACCGCGTTCTTCCACTGGGGCACGTTAGAGTGGTCCATGGCCCAGATAGAGTCGTATCCGAGCCTGTCCGCCATCTGGGCGGCAGTCATTATCTGCTGCTCATCTAGTCCGAGTCGGGCGACGTTGAGCCCCTGCGTAAATCCAAATTTTACCTTGTTCATAGCGCAAAACCCCCAAGCAATGGGGTGAGGTTGCAGTAGCCACCATTACTCATTTAACACTACAGTCAAAGTGAGGATATATTTTAAGTCTTTGAATGCAAACCTAGATCTTTCAGGATAATGCCCGCAGGTTTGTCAATATAATATATTCAAACTGTCAAGAGTGGTTGAATCACCATGTAAAATCGCTATGGCGCAACTGCAAAGAAGAGATGCTAGGCGGGAAAGACGGCGGTGGCGTTGACGACCAGTTCATGACCATAATTGATGACCTTGTTGTCATGTCTGAGAAGGACTCCGAGCTGGCCGAGGGCTTGAGATGGATTGACACTCAGTCGCGCAAAAACGGCATCACATTCTACGAGATGGCGCTCATGATCATGAGAAAGCATATGGCCGAGCGCAGAGCCAAAGAGTGGCTAAAGAACAAGCTCAGCCCTCAGTAGCTGAACGCACTGCCTTGTTGACGGCTTGCTGGATCCTCGGATCGGTTACATCCGGGACAATGTTGAATTGGCTCAGCTTGTCCTTTGGTATGAGGTCGGCAAGCGCATACGCCACGTTGACTAGAAGCTGCTCGCTTATCTTGTGTATCCTGTTGTCAAGGATTGCCCTCATCGTGAACGGGAACACGAGCGCGTTATTTGCCCGATTCTCAAACTTGTAGCTGCCTGTGGCTACCACCTTGGCGCCTGCCTCTGACGCCAGCCTTGGATGGATCTCCGGGTCGGGGTTTGTGAGCGGGAATATTATAGAATCCCTGTTCATAGACTTGACCATCTCGGCTGTCATGAGGTTCTTGACACCCGAGACTCCGATAAAGACGTCTCTGTCTTTGATTGCCTGCTCTAGCGTCGTGGCGCCATCAGGCGCGTTTGTAATCGACGCGAGCTCTATCTTGTACTTGTTCATGGTGCCAAGCGGCCTTGACCTTGAGATGACTCCATGCGAGTCTGTTACTACCATGTCGCGCACGCCAATCGCATGCAGGATCTTGACTATGCCATAGCCGGCAGAGCCTGCCCCTGCGACTACCACGCGGGTGTTCTCGGGCTTTCTCTTTGTAAACCTAAGAGCGTTGACGAGCGCGGCGAGCGTGACTACGGCTGTCCCGTGCTGGTCGTCGTGGAACACCGGGATGTCAAGCTCGTCTGTCAGCCTTTCCACTATCTCTAGCGCCTTTGGAGTCTCGATGTCCTCGATGTTGATTCCGCCAAAGACTGGCGAGATGTATTTCACGGTCCGGATTATTTCTTCGGCCGCGGTAGTCTGGAGGCATATCGGAAAAGCGTCGACGTTGCCAAACTGCTTGTACAGCACTGCCTTGCCTTCCATCACGGGAAGAGCTGCCTCCGGCCCAAGGCTTCCAAGGCCAAGCGTCCTTGTGCCGTCAGTCACGATTGCGACATTGTTCCACTTTGACGTGTATTCATACGCCTTCTGCCGGTCTGCCGCTATCTCCAAGCACACCTCAGCGACTCCGGGCGTGTAGACGATGCTTATCTCCTCTGGAGACCTTGCAGAGACTTTGCTTTTGATCTCTATCTTGCCGCGCAGCTTTTTGTGCAATTCTATTGCCTTTTCGCCAAGGGTCTTCTTGCCTTTGGCTTTCTGTTCGTCGCGTGGACTCTTTGCTCTTGTAGTCCTGCTCTTGGAACGAGTTTCCATGTGTTGCCCGCGCTCTCCTCAAATCAGCTAGGCGCGCTGCTCCTGAACTCTGCTTGAAAGTGGCGTGTACTCGCAGCCCATAGGGCCGCAGTACTTGCCAACATAGACTGCCTTTGGCCGGTAGAGCGCCGGCTTTGGCGCCGCTTCTGCAAACTTTTCTTCAATGACATGCGCTGCCCAGCCAGCGATCCTTGAAATGCCAAATATCGGAGTGTTTAGGTCCAGCGGGATCCCCATGCTGTAATAGATGGACGCGCTGTAGAGGTCGACGTTTGGATATATCACTTGCTTTTTGTTGTCGCGCATCCAACTTTTTGTTGCGTCTTCGATCTTGTGAGTCATCTCGTACCACTTGTTACCCTTTTCCCTTGAAATCCGGGCTGACAGCCTGCCGAGAATGTCCGCGCGTGGGTCAGTCGTGCGGTAGACTGCATGCCCCATTCCCATTATCCTGCCACCTGACTGCAGGCGGTTTGTAACCCATTTTTCAACATGCGCAGGATCGGCTACTTCAAGGAGCATCTTCATGACCTGCACGTTTGCCCCTCCGTGGAGCTCGCCAGACAGGGCGCCTACTGCGCCGCTGATGCAGGCGTACATGTGTGCCCTCGTCGAAGCAATTTCGCGTGCGGCAAAAGTGGAAGCGTTAAAGCTGTGCTCTGCGTGCAAAATGAGGCAGACGTCCATAACCTTTGCCTCCTCTGCTGAAGGCTCAACACCTCTCAACATGTAGAGAAAGTTTGCAGCGTGCGAAGAAGAGCCTTCTTCTATCGGGTCGACGATATGCTGCCCGTTCCTGATCCGGTTCCAGGCTGCCACTATTGCGGGCATCTTGGCTATGAGCGTGATTGCGCGCCGGACATGAGCCTCCTTTGAGGTGTCTTCCATGTTGAGGTCATAGTCTGCAAGCTCTGAAACGCATGACTGGAGCACATCCATTGGCTGGGCGCGCTTGGGGCGATTCTTGAGGTTCTTTACCATGGGTTCAGGTATCCCGCGAGCCTCGACTAGCCTGCGCGTAAAGTCAATCAGCTGTTCTTTCGTAGGCAACTCGCCAAACAGCAAGAGATAGGCGGTCTCTTCATAGGTAGAATGTTTTACAAGATCGAGAATATCGTAACCGCGGTAGATGAGCTTGCCGTTCTCGCCGTCAATAGAGCATATCTTTGTGTCGGCAACCTCTATGTTTCGGAGGCCAATATTACGTGCGTCCATTCACTATAACAGATGTACCATTGCTCTCAGTTTCTATATTAAAGTAGTGTCGCAGCTTTGTTGATCACGGCATAAAATAATTGACAGAATGTTTGGTTATTATACCGCCCAATCCGATCAAGTGCCGCGCTTGAAGAAGAAGGAAGGCATGACGTACCGCGACGCAGGAGTCGACGTCAGCAAGATACGCACAGCTCAAAAATCCATTGGCGACATCATATCTGCAACCCACAAATTATTGGCAGTTGGCAAGGTTGTTTCAGGCTTTGGGCACTATGCAGGTCTTATCAAGCTCGGCTCTAATGTTTTGGCGCTACATTCTGACGGCGTCGGGACAAAGGTGCTGGTCGCACAACTGATGAACCGCTTTGACACTGTCGGCATTGACTGCGTCGCAATGAACGTCAACGACATCGTTTGCGTCGGCGCGCAGCCTGTTGGCTTTATCGATTATGTCGCCCTCAGGCAGCCAAACGAGCGGCTGCTAGAGGAAATTGCAAAAGGACTGGTGGCAGGTGCAAAACAATCGCAGATGGCCATAGTTGGGGGCGAGACAGCTGTCCTGCCAGATGTCATAGCCGGCGACAGCGAAAACGCGTTTGACCTTGCAGGGATGGTGATGGGAATGGTCAAAGGCAAGCCGATCCTTGGCAATGCAATCAAACCCGGCGACGTCATTTTAGGAGTAGAAAGCAGCGGGCTCCACTCCAACGGTTACACGCTTGCGCGTAAAGTGTTACTGTCAAAATATTCAGTAGACGATAATGCCGATCACCTTGTGCAGACTGTAGGCGAAGAATTGTTGGTTCCGACTAGAATCTACGTCAGGCCGGTAATGGAGATTTTGAAGAAAAAGATCAGGGTACACGGCCTAGCTCATATCACGGGCGGCTCATTCACAAAGCTGCCACGCCTCAATGCCAGAGTCCGGTATGTCCTTGATGACTTGCCAGCTCCAACTGGCATTTTCAAACAGATACAAGTTGATGGTCAGATCGAAACAAAGGAAATGTACCGCACGTTCAACATGGGCATCGGGTTTTGCGTGATTGCTCCAAAGGCAAGCGCCGATGGCATCATAAGCACGTTCAAGAAATACAAGATGCGATGCATGCCAGTTGGCATCATAGAAAAAGGCAGTGGCGAAGTGATTGCAAAAATAGACGGCAAGAAAGAAGTGCTCTGATATACAAAAATTAATATGCGAACAGCGGTAATTTTCCAAAATTGCTTTCCGTAGAGGCCGAGGACTACCAGCAGGCATGCAGATCAATTGCAGAGCAGATTGAGAGCGGCAACCTGCTGTCAGTCAAACAGGTCCTCAAGGTTGTGAGGGACACGTCTTCCGCTTACCACCTGGCAACGATGCCAAAGAACGAGCACATTATCCAGCATCTTCACGATAACAGATACAGGCGGCTTTTGATGGTCAAGCCAGCCAAGACCGCGTCAGGCGTGGCAGTGATTGCAGTGATGCCCAAGCCGTACGAGTGCCCGCATGGCAGGTGCACCTACTGCCCCGGCGGCATTGAATTCAACACTCCATTGAGCTATACAGGCACAGAGCCGGCGACGCGGGCAGCTCAGAAATTCAGCTACGACCCGTACCAGCAGGTGCGCTCCAAGATGGAGCAGTTGCAATCAAGAGGGCACGACACCGGCAAGACCGAGATCGTGATTGTCGGCGGCACGTTTCCGTTCATGCCAGCTGACTACCAGCGCGGCTTTGCAAAATCATGCTATGATGCCCTCAACGGCTTTCAGTCGTCAAGCCTAGAGCAGGCCATAACGACGAATGAAACCGCCAGCAATCGATGCGTGGGATTCACAGTTGAAACAAAGCCTGACTATTGCAAGGAGCCTCACATTGACCTGATGCTAGAGCTTGGCGTCACAAGGGTAGAGATTGGGGTGCAGTCATTACGCAATGAAGTCTACAAGCAAGTGAACAGGGGTCATACGCTGGACGATGTCGTTGACGCATTCAGGATCGCGCGTGACTCGGGCTACAAGATTGTAGCGCACATGATGCCTGGCCTCCCGGCAAGCTCGCCTGAAAAAGACATAGAGGATTTCAGGCGGCTGTTTGAAGACGACGCGTTCAAGCCGGACATGCTAAAGATTTACCCGACGCTTGTGCTGGAGAACACCGGCCTCTTCAAGATGCACACAAGTGGCAAGTATTACGCTTATTCTGATGACGATCTGGTAAACGTGATAGTTGAAGCAAAAAAAGTCATCCCGCCGTGGGTGCGAATCATGCGGGTGCAACGCGAAATAGAGTCAAAAGACATTGTTGCCGGACCAAAGAGCGGCAACCTCCGGCAGATTGTCCTGCAAAAACTGCGGCAAGAGGGCCGCAAGTGCAGGTGCATCAGGTGCAGGGAAACCGGTTTGCAAAAGAGGTATCCTGCTGAAGATGAGGTGGAGTTGAGAAGAGCTGACTATGCCGCTTCTGCCGGGCGCGAGGTATTTCTGTCGTATGAGAGCAGAGACGGCGACACGATCCTCGGCTTTCTGCGGCTGCGCAAAGTCGCTAGGCCGCATAGAAGCGAGCTGGTGAAAAGTGCAATCGTGCGTGAGCTCCATGTCTACGGGCAGGCAGTGGGAGTCGGCAAGAAGGAAAGCGATGACAGCTACCAGCACAGGGGGTACGGCGCAAAGTTGCTCAAAGAAGCAGAGCGCATTGCAAAAGGTGAATTAGGGGTGGACAAGATTGCAATCATTAGCGCGGTCGGGACAAGGCAGTACTACAAGAAACTTGGATACAGCCAAGACGGCCCGTACGTGTCAAAGGTGTTGTAAATGGAAGATGACAAAATAATTGGCAGGGGCACGTGGATAGACAAGGTAGCCGACACTCTGGTAAAGAGGGAGAAAAAGCTAGGCCGCAAGCTGGATTTGATAAGGGTTGAAAGCGGCCTTGGCGCGTCGGGCATTCCCCACATCGGCAGCATGGGCGACGCCGTGAGGGCGTACGGTATTGCGCTTGCTCTCCAGAATATTGGGTTCAAGTCGGAATTAATCGCGTATTCAGACGACATGGACGGCCTGCGCAAGATACCTGCAGGATTACCAGAATGGCTAAAGGACCATATCGCCCGGCCGGTGTCAAGCATCCCGGATCCGTTTGGCGACTGTCACGCTTCGTACGGAGCGCACATGAGCAGCCTGCTTTTAGACGGTCTTGACAGGGCCGGCATAAAATACCGCTTCCAGAGCGGCCGCGACGCGTACAGGCAGGGGCTGCTGGTCAAGCAGATTGACACTTTATTGAAGAACAGCGGCAAACTGGGCAAAAAGATAGCCGAGTTTGTGGGCCAGGACAAATACACAGAAGTATTGCCGTATTTCCCGGTATGCCAGAACTGCGGCCGGCTCTATACTGCTGCCGCGCAAAAGTACCTACCAGACGAGAAAAAGGTTGTGTATGTGTGCAAAGGCGGCACGATAGGCAAGGCAGAAGTCAAGGGCTGCGGTCACCAGGGCGAGGCGGACATTTCAAAGGGCGAGGGCAAGCTACCGTGGAAAGTAGAATTTGCTGCAAGGTGGCAGGCATTCGACATCAGGTTTGAAGCATATGGCAAGGACATCATGGACTCGGTGCGCGTCAACGACTGGGTAGCGGACGAAATCCTAGGTTACCCGCACCCGCTACATGTAAAGTACGAAATGTTCCTAGACAAGTCCGGCAAAAAGATAAGCAAGTCTTCTGGCAACGTGCTCACACCTCAGATGTGGCTTCGCTACGGCACCCCCGAATCGATATTGCTTTTGTTATTCAAGCGAATCACGGGCACACGCCATGTAGGGCTAGACGACGTGCTGCCGCTAATGGACGAATACGACAGCATCGAGGACGTGTATTTTGGCAAGGTTAAAGAAAGCAACCCGGCAAAGCTGAGCAAGACTAGGGGGCTCTACGAATACATACACAAGCTCGAGCCGCCAAAGCAGCCAGGGCCGCACGTGGCGTACAGGGTCATGGCGCAGCAGGCGTCGCTGTTCCCTGCAGGCGAAGACAGGCTTGAAAAGGTGCTTGCGCGGCTGGTGAAATACGGCATGGTCAAGGAAAAGAGCGACGCAATAATGCAGAGAATAAGGCTGGCAGCAAACTGGGCCGACGACATGATGCAGGAAGAAAAATTTGAAGTACAACTGTCTGACTTGCAGAGAAAAGCCGTCTTGGAACTGATAGAGGCGATCAAGCCCTTTGCCGGCATAGAAGATACTCAGGATAACGCCAAGAGCCTCCAGTCAAAGGTATTTGACATTGCAAGAAACAACGGGATGGAGCCAAAAGAATTCTTTACCTTGTTGTACAGGATGTTCCTTAACACAGAGAGAGGTCCGAGAATAGGTAACTACTTCCTTGATCTTGGCATAGACAGAGTGAATGCGGTGCTTCGGCGATATCTATAGTCCCAAAGTTCAACTTAACCCGATTCAAACCTCACTTCGATGGTGTCTCGGTTGCGCCTTATCTGCAATTAAAGCCTGTGCACCATAGACTCCCTTCAACAATTCCAGATCTCCGCGCAATGTCAGGAGTTACACATCATCTTGGTTAGAGTTTTTCGGAAAACTTACATTTCATCTGCTGCAAACTTTTGTTTTCTTTGACAGCTATCTGCTTATATATCAATAACGACCCAAATCATCTTGACCTTGAACCGCAAGTTTGTGGAAAAACCGCCGATGATAGTAGTGCAGGGCTCATGCATCAACTTTGAAAAGGAGCGGCCCAAGATAATGCAGTTCATTGCGACTCTTGAAATGGGCACCCGTACCAAGGATCAATGCGAATGCTCGTCTGACGGCAAGGCTTTGGGCTGGGACTTTTTCCACATCTATTTTGACCCCAACTTTGTAGAGAAATTGCTTGATCTGTATCCTGACATCCAGAAGCAGGAAGCCAATGACATTGAGCAGCGATTCGTCCTGTGGCTCGGCAAGCAGATGAAAAAGGCAAAGCTAGAGTATTACCTGAAACTGAAGGATGTTCCTACAGAGGCTACGAGAGGCTTTCGACTCAATCCAGACGACTACCGCGACGATAGTGAGCTCGAAAAACTGCGCTGAAATTTAATAATCTCATTGTTGAGAGAGATAGAGAATGTGAAGGGTATAATATTTGACCTGGATGGCGTGCTTGTCAATTCCATGCCGACCCATTTCCAAGCTTGGAAGACGGCTTTTGCCAAGGTAGCCGGTCTTGACATCACCGAGCGCGACATCTATTTGCTTGAAGGCATGCGCGGGATGGAGCTTGTCATCAGGATATTTGAGCAGAAAGGTTTCTCCAATCACTCGCTTGCCAAAGGAGTGCACGACGAAAAATCAAAGATATTCAAGGCTATCAGAAGCTCGGAGCCATTTGAAGGAGTGAAGGAAATGATCGATGCCATCAAATGCAAAAAAGCAGTTGTCAGCGGCTCCACCAGAAATGACGTTGAAACAATAATCGAGGAAGCATTTGGCAAGGACAAGTTCGATGTTATAATTACGGCAGACGACATCAAGAAGGGCAAGCCTGACCCTTCGGCATTCTTAGAGGCGCTCAGGCAAATGGAGATCAAGCCCCAAGAAGCAGTGGTAGTTGAAAACGCGCCGCTTGGAGCAAGGGCTGCAAAGAGCGCCGGCATTGGCTGCTATGTGGCGCTGAACAATACGCCGCTCAAGAGATCCGACTTTGACGGCATAGTAGCGCAGGACAGGATATTTGAAAAGACAGGCTCATTAAAGGGAACGCTGGATGAGCTGTGCAGATGAAGGTCTTTATCTTCTCCCACGAGTCCGATCTTGACGGTCTGTATTCTGC
>JAJPDY010000025.1 GCA_023252395.1 Nitrososphaera sp.
CCGCAATCATTTGAACCCTTGACCCACGGGTTTCTTCTAACTAGCCCTTTTTGTTAGATCTGGAGCCCGTTGCGATGCCAGGCTTCGCTACGACCCCACTAATTTGGCATCGTGCTATGGATAGCATAAATATGTCTGTATAAGTCTTGCGTGGTTACAAAAAGAGGACCTCAAGCGTGCTTGCATTCATTGGGTTCCGGCCAACCTTTCTCCCGATTAGCTGATCATTGTTGAGGTACCAATGCTGCGAGTCGGGAAAGAGTGGCAGGTGCAGCTCCTGCTTTGTGGCAGTGTCGGTAAACCCGGCTATCATGGTATCGTTATAGGTCCTGACCATCTTGTGCGCGGCTGTAGGGACAACCATGTTAAAGTCGCCAAGAGTATTGTTTGCCATCAGCGCTGAAACATTTTCCAGCTCATGGTTTGCATTTGCATTGCCAAGCAACACATTCTTTTCTGCGTCCAGCCATTTTTCGTCAAACCTGAGCGTCAAGAGTGTGACTGCGGCCTGCTGAAACGCCGCATCAAAGTTCTTGTCAAGGGACTCGACTCCCACTATAAAGCCGTCCCAGATGCCGGCATCCCCTGAAGTATAGTTTCGCGTAAAGACCATCGCCCTGCCATCGACCTTCTTGCCTTCAGAGTCAAAGCTGTACTTTACGTCATAGACAGGCGTCAGCGATATGTCAGTAGAATTGTAATCGCCCACCGTCAATGCATAGGTGGAAAGCGCTGATTCAACCGCGTACGAGCGCAGGTTTTTCCGGAGAATTGGCATGACTTCGCTTGTGAAGTACTGGTCAGGAGTCTTGGCGCCAGAGATCGCAAGTGGAGCGTTTCCAAACGACATTTCCCTGACCTTATCTGCCGATACCATCCCCGAACACAGCTGGGCAGACTTGCAAAGAGAATCGTCTGGAAGCAGGTGAAGCGGCATGAACGGCTGAAAGACATAGACAAGTGTGTGGTCGCTCCCTCTTGCAAAGAATACAAATCCAGTCATTGACTTGTATGGCCGTATTATCTGCATGTCTGCGCTCCAGTTTTCTGGGATAAATGCAGTAGCGGCCTTCTCCTTGCCATCAGTCCACCTGACATACCGGCTTTCTTCGTCGCCAGTTTCTGGCACTATCCTGCCGGAATAAGTTGTGTCATTTACAAGCATCCTGTACGTGTAGGTCACCTCGGTAGAATTTGTCTGGATTATGAACTCTGACCGCCTGTCCACGTTTCTAGCAAGCTTTAGCATGACTTTGCCGCTGGGTTCTACTGTTGCATTCCACCAGCTAGAGGCAACCACGCTTTGCGCGGGCGATGAAGGTGTGAGCTCTATCTCGCTCTGCGTGGCAGACGCAGTCCAGTTGGAGGGCAGCATCATCACTGTCCTATTGCCCATCTGTGCTGCAGAGAACTTTGGCTCTAGCTGCTGTTGTTGAGCATACGCAGGACTGAACAGCAGAAGAAGCGCCGCCAAAGCTACCCAGGTATAACGGATCACGCCGGCGATCTAGCTTGCACAGCAATCGCATTTAACAATTAACTCCAGTAAATCTTCGCGATCACTCTTCTACGAGCACGTTTCGAAATTGATAAAAAATTTCATTGACTATGAAAGTCGTTGACAGGCGAGACCCAGCTGCGCGCTAGAAGGACAAGGATAAAGATTCTAAGAGCCATAGCGGATAGAAACGGTGTCGCAGGTTTCTCAGATATCAAGGTCTCAACCGGCCTTTCCACAGGTTCCATATACTACCACCTTGAGCGCATGGGCAGCTACGTCACAAAGGACTCAAAGCACTACATGATAACAGAAGAGGGGCTGCAGCTCTTGCGCGAAGTCGACCAAAAGTATGCGGGTGTTGCCGCCCCACAAAGAAAGGAAGAAGAGCGTGCACCGGCACCTCCTTCAGAAGGTTTTGGAGAAGAGACTGTCAGGCAGGTCAGACGATGGAATGTGCGCCAGTATGTATTCATTGGCATTCTGGCATCAGTCGTCGCTTTTGCAACAGTAGGCCTCTTTACAAGCTGGCAGACTTTGTACATCTTTGCGGGTATGAGCGCCAGCCTCATAACGTTGGTTGCAGTAGCAGCAACGCTCTCGGCATCACTTTTCATGCTAAAGAAATCGCACCCTCTTATAGGCTACAAGGGGACAATGCTTTCAGTGTCAGTGCTTGCAGCCCTGCTTGTCAGCGTCCTTCTTGTTTCCGGCCTAGAATACACTAGCGCGGCTTACAGCCAGCCATACGACAACTCTATGGACGCGCTACTGTCGTCATATTCCATGCACTGGCAGATCAGGTAGGCTGTGCGGCACATGCCTGCTTGCCAAGAACAGTCCTTTCACATTCCGGCTTTCAGGGTGGACGCTTGACGCCGCGACTTGCTGTTGTTGTGGCATTGCCGGCTTGTCCTCTTTTTCCTCTACTGAAATGAACTCTTGGCTTTTCTCTATAGACTTTGAGAGTATCTGTGAGCTGCCCTCCTTTACAAGCTGAATTATCTCTAGACACCTTTTCCGCACAGTCACGGTGCTGACGTCTGCTGCAATGGCAATTCGCAGCTGCGTAGTGTATTCGCTTGTCTCAATAGTCGACAGGTAAAGTGCAGCGGCTGCAAGTGAAACAGGGTTCTTGCCTGAAAGCAGCGCGCTGTCCCCAACAATTGAGAGGATCTCGAGTGCTTTTCTTACTGTCTTTTCAGACAAGCCAGCCTTGTCGGCAATCCGCGATATGCTGTTTGAGGGCACCGGGAGTGGCACGTGTATCTTCATTTCACGAAGAAGGAACTTGTAGTAGTACGCAATGTTTTTCCTATCTGCATTTCCTATCACTTCCTGTATTTCATGTATTGAGCGCGGGGTGCCTGTGTCCTTGCACGCGATGTATATCGTGGCGGCTACAATCCCGGTTATCGACCTGCCCTTGATAAGCCCCTTCTCGAGTGCTTTTCTGTAAATATAAGCCGCGCGCTCTGCCACAGGCGTGCCGATTCCAAGGATCTCAGTTATCCTGCGGATCTCGCGCATTGCCTTGTTGAGGTTCTTTGTCTTTGAGTTGTTTGACACTGTGATCTTGTTGAGCCTCCGCAGCCTCTCGATCTCTGAATAACCTTGGATGTGCCTGCCGTTTGCGTCGATATTCTTGTTATCGATAAAGCTTGAAAGTCCCATGTCATACATCATGAGCGATGCAGGCTCGCCTGTCCTGTACCGCTTGTCCATTTCTTCAAGCGTAAAAGCGCGCCGCTCTGCCGCAAGCTCTAGGTTATCCCGCGCGACGATGCCACAGCTGCCGCATACCTCTTCGCCAGTGTCAGGGTCGCTAATAAGCTGGCCGCTGCAAACTTCGCATAGGACAAGGTTGTCGATCTCGTGCCTTACTAACATAGGGACAGACAGCAATAAGTGATTTTAAAGGCGTGTGCAAAAGGATTTTAGAAATATCAAGGGTAGCAAAATACAGTTAGAGAGCAACGATTTGTTATTATGGAATTTTTTACAGTACGGGTATTGTATTGGGCTTAAATACAGCGCTACTTTTTAGAATCTTTGTACCTGAATTTGTCCAATTTGATCAGCTGGTGGTACGACCCAAACTGCGAAGGATCTGCACTGTCAAGCGCAGATTCGGAGTCATCGCTTTCATTAGCATATACCTTGATTGTCCTGTAGGTGGTAGAGCGTTGAACGGGCACTCTGCCGGCAGACCTTATCAGGTGCCTGATCTCTTTTGGCCGCATCAGCTGGCCGTGCTGCGCGCCTGCCGCAGTCGAGATGCTCTCGTTTATCAGCGTCCCTCCAAAGTCATTTGCGCCAGCTCCTAGCAAGAGCTGGGACATTCTTGCTCCTTCCTTGACCCAAGACACTTGGATGTTTGGGATATGGTTGTTGAGCATTATCCTTGCTACTGCGTGCATCTTGACAACTTCGTTGCCATCTGCACCAGCCCTTATGTTTGGCACAGTCTGGTGGCTGTACATCGGAGCTTCAGTATGCACAAAGCTGAGCGGGACAAATTCCGTAAAGCCGTGTGTCTCTTTCTGGATCTCGCGCAAAAGCGCAATATGATCTGCCTTGTGTCGCGACGTTTCGACATGGCCGTACATAATTGTTGAAGTCGTAGGTATTCCAAGGGCATGTGCCTGCCGGATTATGCTTGTCCAGTCCTTGACGGAAATCCTGCCCGGTGATATCGTATCGCGCATGTCTTGGTCAAGGATCTCTGCGGCAGTCCCCGGCAGGCTCCCAATGCCGGCTTCCTTTAGCATCTTTAGGTATTCTCCGGTAGAGGTTTCCGACCTGACTGCTCCGTACATCACTTCTTCGGGCGAGAAGGCATGGACGTGTATGTCGGGCAGCTCTTTCTTGACTGCCCTGCAAAGGTCAACATAAAGATGGCCATCCATCTTTGGAGGAAGACCGGCCTGTATGCAGACTTCAGTCGCTCCGAGACTCGCTGCTTCTTTTGCCCTCCGGAGTATTTCTTCAGTAGGCAAAAAGTAGCCTTCCTCTTCGCGAAAGTCCCTGCTAAAAGCGCAAAAGCCGCATTGCTTGATGCAGACGTTTGTAAAGTTGATGTTGCGGTTGACGACGTACGTAACGTTGTCGCCTACCGTCCTTCTGCGCAGTTCATCTGCCACAGTGACTACAAGGTTCATCTCTAGCCCGTTGCAGTCAAACAGCTCTACTGCCTCGTCTGCCGAGATGTCCTTGCCGCTCAGCGCCCTGTCAAGTGCTGACGCGACCACAGGGTCTGCCTTTTTCAAAAGAGAGTCAATCATTGATGTAACCCTCCCTTACCAGCCCGAAATCGTCGGTTATCAAGCTTGCATATTGCTTCAGCCGATCCGATGTAATAAATCCACCTTTGAGGAATTCAGGATATACCGGAAGCCGCGCCCGCAGCCTGCGCCCTCTGCCTTCAGTTGTTTTTTGCACAGAGGCAATAGAAGGCCACGGAAATTCAGGGTTGACATGATCAATGGTAACTGGCGAAATGCCACCCCAGTCGTTAATGCCGGCGTCAATGTAGCGGCCAAAAATGTCAGGGTTAAGGTTTGGCGGGACTTGGACATTCATTTCAGGCATGATTATCCTTGCCATCGCTACGGCCCGGAGAAAATATTCCGATGACGCGGGTGGTGCCTGCGCCATGCCAGTGTCTGGCTTGGGAGCAAAATTCTGGATTATCACTTCCTGTATGTGGCCGTATTTTTCATGCAACTGCCGGATTACAAAAAGCGAGTCCACCAACTCGTCAGGAGTTTCTCCGATTCCAACAAGGATGCCTGTAGTCATGGGCATCCTGAGCTCGCCGGCGCTTTCAAGCGTCTTTATCCTCACCTTGGGGTTCTTGCTGGGCGCGTCTTCGTGAGGCATGCCCTTTCCCATGAGCCGCTCGCTAGATGTTTCAAGCATCACCCCTAGGCTCACGTTTGTGTCTTGAAGCATGGCCATCTCTTTTTTTGTCATGCTGCCGGCATTTGTATGTGGGAGGAGCCCCGTTTTTGAAAGAACTAGCTCGCTCATTTCTTGGATATATTCAATCGTTGACGAGTGGCCAAGAGTACTGAGCCAAGACCGTGCCCGCTCGTATTTTTGCTCCGGCCTCTCGCCTGTTACAAAGAGCGCTTCTGTGCAGCGCAATTTCTTACCTGCTTCGGCTATCGCAAGGACCTGTTGTGGACCCATCATTGAAAGCAGCGAGTCGCCGGGCTCTTTTTTGTACGTGCAGTATGTGCAGGTGTCCCGGCAGAGGTTTACAAGGTTAATGAACACCTTTCGGGAATACGTGACAACGTCCGGCCTTGTCCTGTCCCTTATTTTTCCGGCTGTCGCAACAAGTGAGTCTGTTGCGCATTTGGCCATCAGCTGGAGCGCCTCGGCCCGGCTTACCGGCTTTTCAACAGCCCGGTTCAGGAGCTCGACAAGGGCAGGGTTGGCAAGCAAGTACAGTAATCAAGAGATACCCATTGTTAATAAACGATTTTACTGCACTATGGCGTCTCTAGCGAGTTTGGCCTTGCCCCGAGCATGACGTTTATCTGCTGCTCCTGCCCATCGCGAAGTACTGTCAGCTGTAGGTTGTCGCCTACCGACTTTTCTCTCTGTAGATACACGAGTATGTCGTCTATTTTCCTCACTACCTTGCCGTCGATCTCGGTTATCACGTCGCCTCCAAGCTTGATTGGTCTTCCGTCAATCGTTGCGTCCTTCTCACCGCCATGGATTCCGGCCTTGGCTGCAGGGCTTCCATCGACTACGTCAACTACAAGAAATCCGCGCGGCTCCTTTAGGCCAAGCGCTTCAGCTATCCCCGGCGTCATGTCTGTGCCAGACACTCCAAGCCACGGGTGCTTGAACGAGCCTGTTGTGACAAGCGACGGGACGACCTTGGCTATCGTATTTGACGGGACAGCAAAGCCCACTCCGGCAAACTGGCCGGTTGTGGAAAAGATCGCGGAATTGATGCCTATCACTTCTCCCCGCATGTTGAGCAGCGGACCCCCAGAGTTGCCGGGGTTGATTGGCGCGTCAGTCTGCACGACGTCAGGAATGGAAAAGTCGCCAGCTTCCTGCGATGGTATAAGCCTGCCAACTCCACTAATGATACCGGCTGTCATGGAGCCTGAGAGTCCAAAGGGGTTGCCAATTGCCGCCACCTGCTCGCCCACTCTTGTCGCTGACGAGTTTGCCAGAGGCAGAGGCGCTAGTTTGTCCTTTGGCGCATCTGCAACATATAGAACTGCAAGGTCGGTAAATGGGTCAGAGCCTATCAGCGTGGCCCTATAGACTGTGCCATCAAGAAATGTCACGTCCAGCTTGTCACCCTCGCCTCCATTGACTACATGGTAATTAGTTATGATATGACCGTTATTATCATAGACAAAGCCCGATCCAAGGCGCGAGTCAGCAGGGTTTGACTGGACGCTGTCGGTTATCTGCACGACAGACTTTTCAACGTGCTCGAACAGGTCTGGCAGTGCCATCTCAGAGTTGGAAGCCTCTACCGTGCTTATCTGCCCCACTTTGAAAGCGCTGTCGTCCAAGCTGCCTCTACCGTTAGCGCCTGTTTGCACAAGGTCTTTTACTAGCGGCACCTTGCTGCCAATGTCGCGAAGATCGTTGAACTGCGAATAGGCAAAAAAGATTGCAACAGCAGCTACGATAATCGACGCGGCGAGTACGGCCTTGTTCAATGACAAGAAATAGCGCCTCCTCTTCTAATATGCTTTTTCCTGACGAAAAATGTAATGTGTGCGCCGCTGCTACCTTGCCGCGACGTATGGCGCACTTAACGGATATTCAGGCTCTTCAAGGAATTCAACCAGATGCGTATAGTGCACAAGAAATTCCCTTCCCTTCTCAGTAGTTCTGTATACCACTCCATCGCCAGACACGTCCTGCGTCACGAGCCTCTTTCCCATAAGCTCGCTCAGGTACAGATGTACCTGTTCGTAGCTAAGATTTGCCTTGTACATAATGTGAGTCTTTTTTATTCCCGAAGTTGCAAGCGCAAGTACATCGCCCATGATCTGAATTTTTCCTCGGTTATTCTTGCGTTCTGACATGTTTCAGCATCTATAGCAAGCTGGCGGATAGATTAGGAGAATGGCGGAACAGTGCAGGCGGAACGGCCGTTCCACCGATTGTTATTGCAAAAATATTCTGCAAAATCTTAGTGGATAGGATGCTGGTTTTCGCTTACGGTATATTGCCGGCCTCTCCAGCTTACTGCACCTCTCTTTTTTGCATCAATAATGGCAGACAAGAAGCCAAACGAGACTATGGCTCCGCTGAGTGGGGCAGCAAGCGCGTAGGCAGGGCTTTCAAACACGCCCTTGCTGCACTGTATCGCATTTGCGGCAATTATCAATGCAATGGTTGACGCCTCGATTGCAACAAGAATTGGAAATGACAGGTCGCCGGCGAAGCCTGCAACTAGCAGGTATGGCAGAAACGCAAAAGGCGCAAACAGGATAAAGAATACGGCAGTAGCCATCAGGTAGGCGCCTGTCTTGTTCTGGTAGTAGATTGGTATCATGAGCCGGCGAAGCCCGTGCCACAGAGTCGATAGATCCCGCGCCCACACGGCTTCTATGTACTGCTCGCCCCTCACCATCTTCATCTTGAACTTGCCTTCCTTGACCTTGCCTCCAAGCGCGCCGTCTTCCACGAGTTCTGTTCTTACTCCTTCATGTGTGCCAACGGCCTCGTATGTGCTCTTGCGGATTATGAAAAAACTGCCAAAAAAATAGCCAGTCTTTGTGTTAGGGTCGTTTACGCGCAGCGGGGAAAATCGTGTGTGCAAGAATGTCACCAGCGCAGGCAATGTTATTTTTGTCCAAAAGTCGTTGCATATGAGCCGTGGCACTGCAGTCAAGGCGTCAAGCCCCTGCGACACTACCTGCCCCACTGCAAGCGACATTGCAGAGGAAGAGTGCTCGGTGTCTGCATCTGTGAATAAAAGCAGATCACCCTTTGCCCGGAGGTACCCTTCATGGCACGCCCAGTTCTTGCCTGCCCATCCTTCAGGTTTTGCTGGCGCGTCGATGTGGACTACGCGCGGGTCCTTTGAAGCATACTGCTTAATTATTTCGCCTGTCCTGTCTGTTGAAGAGTCGTTGATCGCGATTATCTCAAAATTTGGATAATCCTGCGCAAGCAGACTATCAAGGCACCGCGAAATATAGCGCTCCTCGTTTCTTGCAGGCAGGATCACGCTGACCTTTGGGAACCTGTTTGCATTTGTACGGTCAAACACTTCCAGCCTTGGAGCAAGCCGGAAAGACTTCATCATATAAGCAAGGAAGTAGACCCACACGCCAAGAATGCCGGTCAATATTGAAGCCAGCACCAAGTTGGTGACTGTAAAGGCAAGCTCCATCGTCAAGCTACGTAAAAAGAATAGGCTATTTATTCGACTGCTTTTGCAATCCTGTCAAGCGCTTCCTCTGTGCCTTCGGCGATATGTTTTTTCACCATGCCAGTAAACATCCCAAGGAAGCCGGCCAGCTTGATGTCCCACGCAACGTCGATCCTTGTCTTGTCGCCCAAAGGGTTCAGTGTGACGACCTTTTTGCCCTTCATCGGGCCTTCAGTGATCGTTATATCAACTGACTTTTTTGGGTCCAGCACGACTGTCTGGAGACACCTTGAGTCCTTGAACGAGATCGTGACTTCGCGCTCTATAGTATTGCCATTTCTGCTAATATTTTTCACAGTCTTTGTCCCGTGCCAGTACTTGGGCTCGTTGTCCACGTCTGAAACAATATCCCATACTTTGTCGACAGGAGCAGACACTTCCCGGCTTGCATTGATGGCGACCATCGGTCCTCTATAAGTAGGCGCGCTATTTATCTCATAGTTTGGATGGTTTATATTAGGACAGCCTAATTAGGCACACCTAACTATGAAGATACACAGCTTGGCACCGATAGCCATAGCCGCGATTTTAACGGTTGGAATAGTAGCTGGCGTGCCTGCGTTTGCCCACAAGGAACATTCTGACTTTGTGACAAATGCAGAGTACATCAAAGGACACCTTGAGCAAGCAGTAATAGACAAGCAGGCGGGCAACACCACGCTTGCAGTCGCACACGCAAGTCACCCCATTGGAGAAGTATATTCTCTGATGGAAGGCCCGCTGGCGAATGTGAGCGCACAGCGTGCTGCAAGTCTGAAGGAGGCGCTTGATTCTCTTACAGATTCAGCCCAGTCAGACACGCCTCAGGCATTTAACCAAAAAGTGGTTGAAGTCAATGGAATGCTGGATGAAGCAGTTCAAGTGTTTGCAGGCAAAGAAGCTGAAGAACCAGAGACGAAGGCAGCAGTAATCAGGAACCTTCTTGAAACTGCAGAGCACGAATA
>JAJPDY010000026.1 GCA_023252395.1 Nitrososphaera sp.
ATTAATAGGTTGCTGCCTGCGCCTCAAGGAGCTACCAATCTTATGGAACATCAGCTGAAAGCTAGCTAACAGCTCAAGGAAAGCTGTTTTAAAAGCTGATATATTAGAAACCTAGTTCTATCAGCTCCTCATCATGGCAGACGGCGCCCGCACAGAGCCCAGAATAGAATCCATTCAGAACATCTACCAAGTAGGCTACCTGACAGAAGAAGTCAGGGTGTCGTACAAGAAGGATGTCAAGATGGCGGTGGGCGGCGTTTCCATAGACGCAAAAGAGGGGGACATGGCTTCGCTCCAGCGCTGGGTCGCCAAGCTCCTTGCAGAGCAGGACGCTGTTGAAATCCAGTCAAGCGACTTGGCGGGGTACGTTTCAAGGGCAATGAACCGGGAGCGAATTGCAAAGCCACACGACCTGTCAGGAATAGATGTCGACTTTTACGTCAGGGTCAACGACTACCTTGACGGGCTTCGGGAGAGGGAAAGAGAGAACCTTCTTGTTTCGCTGAACACTTTTGTCGCCTCCCGGCTAGAAAAGATTGTAAAGCTGGCTGCCGCGTCGCCGCTGTCGCCTGAGCTTGAATCCCGGCTGGCAGCAGAGGAAAAGGAGCTGTATATCCTGATAAACGACGCTTCTTCAAAATTCAAAAAAGGAGTGCTGAAAAAGTTTGGCTGAGCAGCAAACAGCGGCGGCGCTTGCAAACGACTTGGAAAAGTTCCTCAAGGCGTTCAAAGACCGCGACGGCAACTATCGCTATTTTGAGCGTATAAACAACATGATGGCGTCAAGCGACCAATCGCTTGTGGTAGACTATATCGATCTCGATTCTTACAACCCAACACTTGCAAAAGAGATAACGCACAAGCCTGACGAGATGCTTGCAGCGTTTGACGAAGCGGTACTCTCTATCCTCCGCGAGATCCACCCAGACTACGAGCAAGAGATCCACGACAAGGTTCGAGTCAGGATAGGCAACTACACTGTCAGCAAGGGCCTGCGCGAGATAAACGCCGACCTTATCGACAAGCTGGTAAGCGTATCCGGCATGGTTGTGCGCTCGTCAGAAGTGAAACCTCTGGCAAAAAAAGTCGCCTACCGGTGCGTAAACTGCAATACGGTAAGCGAGGCTCAGCTGAAAGGTCTCGTGCTCAAAAAGCCAACCAAATGCCCTGCCTGCTCTGAAAAAGAGCTGGAGATGGACCCGGAGGCAAGCATCTTTATCGATTTTCAGATGGTCAGGCTGCAAGAGCTGCCTGAAGACCTGCCTGCAGGGCAATTGCCGCACTACGTCGAAGTCACTGTCATGGGCGACCTTGTCGACCAGTGCCGGCCCGGCGACAGGATTGTGCTTACCGGAATAATCAGAATAGAACAGGAACAGCTTGCGCCGCAGGCAAAGAGCAGCCTTTTCAGGTTGCGAATGGAAGGAAACAACATCGAGTACCTTGGCGGCCGCGCGGGAAGCAAGGACACCCGGTACGTCGAGAGAATTACAATTAGCGCCGAGGATGAGCGGCAGATAAGGACGATAGCAGTAAAGCCGGATGCCTATGAAAAACTCATTGCTTCGTTTGCGCCCCACATTTACGGTCATGAGCCGATAAAGGAAGCTATACTGCTCCTTGTCGTGGGCTCGGTGACAAAGAGGCTTGAGGACGGGTCGACCAGAAGGGGCGACATCAACCTGCTCTTGGTGGGCGACCCCGGTACCGCAAAATCAGAGATGTTGAAATTCACCGCAAAAATTGCTCCAAGGGGGCTTTACACATCCGGCAGGGGCTCTACTGCCGCCGGCCTGACTGCCGCAGTCATCCGGGACAAGTCAGGCATCATGATGCTTGAAGCCGGCGCCGTTGTATTAGGTGATCAAGGTATCGTCTGCATTGACGAGTTTGACAAGATAAAGCCGGAGGACCGCTCGGCGCTTCACGAAGTGATGGAGCAGCAAACCTGTTCCGTGGCAAAGGGTGGAATCGTCGCTACATTAAATGCAAGGACGTCTATTCTTGCAGCTGCAAACCCGATCTATGGCAAGTACGACCCGTACAAGAACATCACTGAAAACGTGAACCTGCCGGTGCCGCTTTTGACAAGGTTTGACCTTGTGTTCATTGTCAAGGACATACCAGAGAAGGAAAGGGACAACCTTATCGCAAGCCACATCCTGGAAATCCACCGCGACGCAGAGCACGCGTCAAAGCCGGCAATTGACATTGACCTCTTTAGCAAGTACCTGGCGTTTTCAAAGCAAGTCGAGCCGGTGCTGACGCCTGACGCAATCGACATCATTAGGAGTTACTACATGGACATGAGAAAGGTAGAATCAGAAGGCATGATAACCGTGACTCCAAGGCAGCTTGAGGGCTTGGTCAGGCTTGCAACTGCCCGTGCTAGGCTTCTGCTAAAAGACAGAGTCGAAGCCGAAGACGCCAACCGCGCCATCTATCTCGTTGACCAGATGATGCGGACAGCTGGTGTCGACGTCAACACTGGCAAGACCGACATGGGAGTGCTCTACGGCAAGCCCCAGAGCGTGGTGTCAAAGGAAAAGACCTTCATGGAAGTGTTCAAGGGGTTGTCCGGAAATGAAAACAATGACGTTGAAGACAAGGCTCTGGTTGACGAACTGGTCAAGACAGGCAAGTTCACGGACGAGGAAGCAAGGAAGCAGATCCAGAAATTCAACCGCGAAGGCCAGATATTTGAGCGCAGGCCCGGCTTTTGGGCAAAGGCATAAGTGCATTTTTAAAATAGCCGGCCTGCTATGTTCTGGCAGTTGACAGCGGCCGCAACAGACAGTTCAGTCAAGATGCTCCTTGGGCACCTTGGATACTCTTCGCTCTACCCTCCACAGGAAATGGCTATTTCACAGGGCATACTGGAGGGCAAGAACATGCTAGTCACGACTCCCACCGCCAGCGGCAAGACACTGATAGCAATGATTGCAATCCTAAAGACCATTGAAAGTGGCAAAAAGGCAGTCTACCTGACCCCGCTTCGAGCCCTTGCAAGTGAAAAGCACGACGACCTCAAGGTCTTGGAAAAGCTTGACGTTGGCAGGAAATTGAGGGTGGCAGTCGCGACAAGCGACTATGACTCGTCTGGCAAAGAGCTGGCTAACGCGGATGTTGTCGTCCTGACAAATGAAAAGATGGACACACTTTTTCGGCATAACGCAGAGTGGCTCGGCGAAGTCGGGCTCTTTGTTTCTGACGAGGTCCACCTGATAGGTGACAGGGAAAGAGGACCTACGCTTGAAATGATGCTTACAAAGATCCGCAAGCACTACCCACAGTCGCAGATAGTGGCGCTTTCTGCCACGGTGGCAAACTCTGACGAAATAGCCGAGTGGCTCGGGTGCGAGCTTGTGGAGAGCAACTGGCGCCCGACAAAGCTCGTGGAAGGAGTCTACGAGTACGGCACTGCAAGGATGAACAACAACAAGACGTTCAAGGTAGAGAGCTCGGGCGTTTCGTCTTCAGTCGACCTTGCAATCGACTCGCTAGAGGGCGGCGGCCAGGCGCTGATATTTGCAGAAACTAGAAAGCGCGCGTCTTCGCTTGCAGCCAAGGCAGCCGAAGGAGTCTACCGGCTCCTTGACAAGGAGACAAAAGAGCTGGCTGCAAAGGCGTCTTCAGAAATCCTTGGCAGGGGCGACGACACCGAGCTCACAAAAACGCTGTCTCAGCTGGTGGCAAAGGGGGTGGCGTTTCACCATGCCGGCCTTGGACCTTCAAGCAGGGAGATAGTGGAAGACTCGTTTAAGAAAGGGATAATCAAGGTGCTGGCTGCAACTCCTACGCTTGCCGCCGGGGTAAACCTGCCCGCGCGGCGTGTCGTTGTGGCAAGCATCTTGCGCTACGACTCTGAGTATGGCGGGAGCGTGCCTATCAGCGTGCTCGAATACAAGCAACTATGTGGCAGGGCAGGCAGGCCAAAGTACGACACTGCCGGCGAGGCGATAATCGTAAGCGAATCCGGGGTGAACAGCGAAGAGCTGTACGACCACTACGTTCTTGGCAGCCCGGAGCCCTTGCGGTCGCAGATGGCAAACGATCGCGCCATTCGCTTCCATTTGCTATCGACCATCGCAACGGTGCCGGGGATGAAAAAGCCAGAGATCCAAGAGCTGTTTGCAAGCACGCTCTTTGCGCGCCAGTACAGGAGCGCGACAGTCGAGTTCAAAGTAGAGTCTGCCTTGGACTACCTTGAGCAGGAAGAGCTGGTAAAGTCAAAGAACGACCGCTACCTTGCAACAGAGTTTGGCAGGCGCACGTCGCTTCTCTACATCGACCCTGTCACCGCGGTTGAATTCAAAAATGCGCTAGAGCGCGTCGAGCGCACCGACAGCAAACACGCGCTTGGCTTTTTGCACTTGATAACCAACAGCCCTGATTTTTATCCAAAGCTGTCGCTTCGCAAAAAAGACTACGACGAAGTGAGCCTCCTGATACAAGACCGCGGCAGCGAGCTGCTGTACCCTGCAAGCGAGTACGACTGCTCGCGCAGCTTTTGGGCGCTCTGCGAGTGGACAGAGGAAACAGGCGACAAGACCCTGAGCGACCAGATGGGAGTCGAGCCCGGCGACATGCACAGGATAGTAGAGATGGGGGGATGGCTCGCTTACTCGCTCTACGAAGTTGCCAAGCTTCTCAGGCGCGAAGACCTGCTACCAGAGCTTTATAACCTCCGTACCAGGATCAGGTACGGCGTGAAGGAAGAGCTGCTGCCGCTTGTCGCGCTTGAAGGCATCGGGAGGGTGAGGGCAAGGGCGCTCTATAGCGCAGGGTTTACAGATGTTGGCAAGATCGCCAAGGCACCACAGAGCAAGCTTGCAAGTGTGCAAAAGATTGGGCCGGCGGTAGCAGAAAAATTAAAGGACCAGTTAAAGAAGAGGTTAGGGCAGTAGAAGCAAATGCTCGATGTCGCTAGCCTTGTAATCTATGGCGCAATCGTGTCTGCGATTTCATTCCTTGCCGTCTATTTCCTGACCCCTATTGCGATAAAGTCGCTTGCGGCAAAAGGCAAGGTTGTGCCAGACGCACACAAGCGCGACAAGCCAAGCGTCCCGCGGCCCGCCGGGCCGGTGCTCATTGCCGGGATTGTGGCTGCAGAAATCGTGCTGTACGCGCTTACGATGAACGCCGGCGTCCTTGCGATACTTCTGACAACAGTCATTGCTTTTGCAGTAGGCTATATCGACGATAGCAAAGTGATGCCCGGCTGGTTCAAGCCGGTGGCATTGCTTGCAGCTGCGATCCCTATAGTCGCCCTGAACATAATGTATCCCGGGAATGTGCACGGTGACTATCTCAACTTGATATTTGGCCACGCGTTCATTCCTCTACTCTATATCCCGCTTATCTTTATCATAATACCAGTTGCCGGCAACACCATCAACTCTATCGACGTGCTAAACGGAGTTGCCAGCGGCTTTCTGATAATCGCGACGATCCCGCTCCTTGTCAGCGTCGCCATCTTTGGCAGCATGGAAGTCTTCCTTGCAGCCCTTCCACTGCTTTTTGCAACCATTGCATTTTACAAATACCACAAGTTCCCAAGCAAGATATTCCCCGGCGACTCGGGCACGCTCTTGCTCGGGGCAATGTACGGCGCGGTGGCAATAGCTGGCAGGTCAGAGATCATTGGCGTGATCGCGCTACTGCCCGCTGTCATGAACTCGTTCCTGTTCCTTGCAAGCGTCAAGCGAATAGTGGAGCACCGGGAAGTCAAGGCGCGGCCAACAATAATTATGGACGACTTTAAACTCGCGGCATCGACTGACAGGGCGGCTCCGGCGACTCTTGTGAGGCTCATAGTTGCAGATGGTCCTCTCGGCGAAAAGCAAGTCGGCTACAAGATATTCAAGCTTGCAATATTTACAGCTCTTCTTTCATTTGCTTCGATAGCCATCCAGTACATGATAGTTGGCAAGTGATAAAGATGGGGCTTGGTAGTCTGGCGCTTTTCATGGTCGGTATGTGGGCAATGGTGCTTGCAGTAGCGGCCTTTCTGGTAGCTTTTGTCGCGCCGCTTGACACCATACTTTTTGGCGGGCACGGCGAGCGGATCGTAATCTCTATAGTGCAGGCAGCGATTGCCATGGTGGCAGTGATCGCACTCGTCCTCGGGCTGAGCAGGATGAAGAGGATATATCTGCAAAAAAAACTCAGACAATAAAATACTACTATAGAGATAGACTTCATAACCGTTATTATTTTCCAATGTATCTGTTGTTACAGTAAGGTATACCAATAATGCTCAACAGCTTTGCACCGCTTGCAATATTCCTACTGGCTATTGGCATCCCTGCAGCCGGAGTCAACGCTTCGCAGCAGACAGACAACATTACCGCAGGCGACATCATTGATCTGGTTGGCAACGCGACAGACAGCAATAACACAAGTAGCAATGCTACTGACAACAATGATACAGATAGCAATGCCACAGCTAGCCCGCCGCCTGTCAATGATAATGAAAATAATAATGATAACGCGACAGACGCTTCTGGCTTTGTCGCAAACGACATTGCGATAAACGAAGTTGAATTGAACCCGCGGGGAAGCGACGCCGGCCAAGAGTGGATAGAGCTGTACAACCCGACTGACGTTGACATCAACATGAGCGACTTTCAGATAACTACGTCATTCAAGTCGTCAAACATAGATCTGCCTAAAGACGCGGTGATAAAAGCCGGCGAAACATACGTTGTCGAGCTTGACGAGCAGACCCTCTCAAACACGGCAGAAATCCTTGTCCTTGAAAACTCGACAGGAAAAGTCGTTGACAGGACGCCTTCGCTTGTTGACAGAAATGACGACGACCGCACATGGCAGAGAATACCTGACGGCAACAACGAATGGAAGTTTGCAGCCGACACAAAGGGCGAGCTGAATGACCCGACAGCAGCTAAAAGCAATACTACTAGAAGTGCGTATACTAATTCCACAGCGCAGTGCCTCGGATCTGCAGGATGCGCAGAAGGAGTAGTACAAAGGATCGTAGACGGCGACACGCTCTACGTTAGCGTGAACGGTACGGTATACAAGATCGACTTGGCGCTTATCACTGTCCCTTCAAGGACGGATGATGGCTTTATTCAGTCGACATCGTTTACCCGCAGCCTCTGCCTTGGAAGCAACGTGCTAGTTGATCAGGATGATGGCCTGCTCACATCAGGCGGCAGCGTGATAGCCGTAGTGTACTGCTCTTCAACCAACCTCAACAGCGAGCTCTTGGACAATGGCTATGCCACGCTCAACATGGATCAGTGCAAAACAAGCGAGTTTGCCAGCCAGCCTTGGGCCAAGGATCACGGCTGCTAAATCTTTTCGTCCTTTAGCGCAGTTGACGGGTTGATCTTGATCGTGTAGGTGCGCCGCGCTTTAATGACGTTTATTTGCTCCTCGAACAGCTTTTTCATGCCGGCCATCAGGTCTTCCTGCCTCTGGTACGGCTCTTGGCGCGACCCTGCCATTATGCTGTTAAAGTTATTAACGATTGAATTTGCAAGCTCTGATAATTTCCCGGTATGTGGGGCGCTCTGGAACACGGCAAGAAACCTTGCCTCTTCCGCCCGCTTGCTGTCCTCCGCTTCCGCCTCTTTGGCTCGCAGCTCGTCCTCTTGAGTTGGGTAAGACGACAATCTGTTTTGAAGGTGGGTTCGTATTGCGTTTAATGATATTGGAACAAACTTCTACAGGAAGAGCAACTCGCTCTGCATTCTCACTTTTGTCACTGGCGCAATCAGCGACTTGATGTTTGCGCAGCAGTGCAGAAACTTGATGCCCTTTTGGGTCGTCCTGTAAATGATGTTGCTCTCCGAGTCCTTGTCAGCATCAAGCAGGCTGTGGAGCAAAAGCGTGTTGAAGTAAAAATTCATCTGCTCGGAGCTGAGGTTTGCGCGTGCCATGATGTGCGTCTTTTTGACGCCACCTGTTGCCGAAACTAGAATGTCATAAATTATGTCGAGTTTGCTACGATTGCGTAGTTTTTCCTTTTTTCCCTGCAATGCAAATCTCTTCATTCTCGTGAGGTACTGTTTATAGACACTTCGGTGTGAAATTCGGTACTCACTCTCCATATTGCATTCCAGTATAAAATTTGCAAATTCTATGATATTTTCATTGTAATTGTTGTTTATGGTTATATTGAACGGTGGCAGACCGATTATTTGAAAACCTTATATTGCAACTTTCTTTACCACGTTGCATGAAGCGTATAGAGGCTATCATAGCTGCCGAGAAGGTTAGCGCTGTTAATGAAGCTTTGAAGAAGGCGGGGGTTGGCGGTGCGACGATCCTTGACGCAAAGGGAAGGGGCAAAGGCGCCAAGCCACAGGTCCAGACTGGCAGGGGAACTCAACGGCTCGCAGCAGAATTCTCCGTTAGGGCTAACATTATGACAGTAGTCGAAGACTCGGATGTCGAGAAGGTGATAAAGGCAATACTTGACACCGCAAGCACGGGCTCTGCCGGCGACGGCAAGATATTCGTGTCCACTGTCGCAGAAGCAATCGACATCGGGACGAAAAAACGCGGCCAGACGGCCGTCGTTTAACCTTTTTTATTGCCAAAGAATTTTTTTGTTTCTCCAAGCGTCAGCACTTCTGCTTGCGCTACTTTTATCACAACAGGCAGGTCGCATATCATCTTGCCAATCGCCAGACAGTTGCGCTGGGGCAGCGTCCTGACTATTGACCTGATGGTATCGTTGTCTGCAAGCGAAACTTTGGATATCTTGTCAAGGTCGCTGTCGTTTGTAAAGTTGAACAAAAAGATGTTGTCGACCTGCCTGTAGATGCCGTCGCTTATCGCGTCTGGCTGGTTCGTGATAAAAGTCGTGTAGATGCCAAAGTGCCTCATGCGGGTAATGATGTCTTCCCAGTACGTTTCGCGGATGTAGAGGTGCGCCTCTTCTGCAAAGAGGAATATTGGCGGGATCTGCTTTCGCTCTAGCAGGTCCACGAGCTTGCTCAGTACCAATTCCACGACCATCCGCCTGATTGTTGGCGAAACGTCGCCCATGTTTATGACCATCGCGCAGCCGTTCTTGGCTGACATTACTTCTTCAAACTGAAAGCCACCATCTGCGAACAGGCGCGACGACTGGATGACATGGTACCTAGACACTAGCGCGTCGCGCACAAGCTCGTTGATGTTCCAAGTGTTGACTGCGTTGCCTATCGCCTCTATCCCAAGCGATTGCTTGTTTTCAAGCCAGTCCCAGATCCTGAAAAATTCCCGAAGCGACGCGGCAGGCATGTCCAGCGCGTTTTTCAGCATGCCAGAGATTGCGGCCTTGCCGCAATAGTTTAGAGAAAACTTTAGCGTCTTGCCCGGCTCTAGTATCTTTACTTGGTTGTGTATTACGGAAGGCGTGCCGTCGCGGTTCCACCCAAGGCCGCTGTACTCGTTGTTCAGGTCAAACACTACTACAAACGCGCCGTGCTGCACCAGAGTCTTGACAAGCATCTTTGAGAGGTGCGACTTGCCTGACTCTTTCTTGCCAGTTATGATTGAAAGCTTGCCGTCAAGGTCTTCTGCGTAAATCTCAAATTCTTCGTTATCGCCTGCCCTGCCGAGCGGTATTGGGAATACGCCATACCTTCCAAGTAGCGAGTCGAGCTCTTTCATCCTGAGCCGCCTTATCTTGGAATCTACCCTTGACGGGAGCCACGTGACATCGCTTGACAGCCTGCCCTCGCTTACAGCCGCCCTTATCTTTGCCTTGAATATCCTGGCGTCCCTTACAAG
>JAJPDY010000158.1 GCA_023252395.1 Nitrososphaera sp.
TAGATGAATGATTGTCATTTGCTACTCTTCTGCTTGACCAAATAATACTATCAGTGATCCAATAGATAAGGAACTTGGTCTTTTAGGTGGCTATTGTTTAGCCTTCTTTCGTTTCTTGCTGTCTTCGTCATTTCCAAGAAGATGTGACACAAAAAACGCTAGGCGGCTATTCGTATAATTTGTCATTGAAGGAAAAAGCGCATTACTGGGATCGACATAACCGGCTTCTTTCCATGCGGCATTTTTGTGGAACTTTTGATGCTTTTTCAAGTGTTCCTTGTTTGCTAATTCTGTTCCACATTCTTTGCATTTGAACGTCTTTCCCAACAGAAATACTGTAATTGACTTACAGATAAAGACAGCGAAGCTCCTATTGTTTAGCGCTTTCCTCGATCTATCCCCCAACAAAGGCGTGTTCATCACTAACTTTGGGGATTCAGGCTAGAATAGTACCTGCAGGATTTTTTCAAGCCGCACACCGCGCAGTTGGGCTTTATCGGCAGGCAGATGTTCTGGCCGTACATGACAAACGTGTCGTTCACTTTGGTCCAGAGCCTCCTGTCAATCATTTTGCTCAGCTCTAGCTCTGTCTGCTCTGGAGTCTTTGTGTTGACCAGCCCAAGCCTGTTTGATATCCGGTGCACGTGCACGTCGACAGGTATCGCCGGCTTGTTGAAGGCGTAGACAAGGACGCAGTTTGCAGTTTTTCTGCCAACCCCGGGGAGCTCTAGCAACTTATCGATATCAGATGGCACCTGCCCGGCAAACTTTTCGACTATTTCCTGCGCGACTTGCTTGATCCGTACAGCCTTGACGTTGTAAAAGCCGATGCTGTGGATTATCTTTTTTATCTCGTCAATGTCTGCAGAGGCCAAGTCGTCAGCCGTCTTGAACCGGGCGAACAGCTTGTTCACGACCTTCGTGGTGTTCTCGTCACGTGTGCGCGCAGACAGGATGGTCCCTATCAGTATCTTGAACGGGTCGCCCTGCTCTTCCATCTGGAGCCCGCGAAGAGCGGTCATGCGCGGGGGCTTTTCCCGATGAAGCGCCTGCTCCATCTTTTTTATAATGTCGCCCATCGAGCGGTCTGGCAATTGCAGAGTACCTTGGCTGAAGCGGTATATAATTCCGTAATGGTTCTTATACTCTTTACAGAGAATACAGCTGGATTTGGAGCTGTCGAGGGACGAGGAAGAGGCGCTTGCTGGCAAGCAGGGCGAGGCTCTCGCTTCTGCTTACAGGATCCTTGCCGCGATAGGCGAGGCCACGGGTGCAAAAAAGCTCGTCCCGATAAAATGGGCTCATGTTTCCGGCGTCAACTATAACACCATAGGCGACGCAGGCGTGCAGTTCCTTGAAAAATTCAGCAGAGAAGCAAGGGTGGCTGTCAAGACCACGGTAAACCCGATGGGCTACGACAGGGCGCACCCAGAAGGCATCTCTGACAAGTTTCAGGAAAAGCAGGCAAGCATCGTCAAGTCGTATGAAAGAATGGGAGTCACGCCGTCGTTTACGTGCACGCCGTACGAAGTTTTTGATATCCCGCAGAAAGGCACGGCCGTCAGCTTTGCAGAAAGTAACGCCGCAGTTTTTTCAAATTCGCTCCTTGGCCTGATGACAAACAAGGAAAGCGCGCTGAGCGCTCTGGCAAGCTCTGTCACGGGCAAGGCTCCGCTCTCTGACCTGAGGCTCGAAGAGGCAAGGAACCCAAAAGTGGGCATTGAAGCAAGTTTCAAGTTCGAGTCAGAGCTCGACTACGGGCTCTTGGGATATTTTGCCGGCAAGGTGGTAAAGGACAGTTCTGTCGCCCTTGGAGGCATTGCCAAGCCATCGACGATTGAGGCAAAGGCGCTGTCTGCGGCCATTGGCACGTCAGGCTCTTGCGGCATGTTCACCATCGGCGAGGGGCAGGAAAAAATCTCATTTGGCAAAAAGGAGGCAGAAGCTGTGATGGACGAGCTGAGCACTGCTGATGATGGCGACGTCATTACGCTTGGCAGCCCGCAGCTGGGCATGAACGAGCTTGACTACCTTGCAAAGATGGTGGAAGGCAAAAAGTTCACGAAGCGCTGCATGATATTTTGCTCAAAGGCTATACACAACCAGGCGGCAAGGATAGGGCTGGCAGGCAAGATTGAAAGATCCGGCGCAGAATTCATGTGTGACTCTTGCACGTGCCTTACCCCCTATGTTACAAAGGACAAGTATGATTCTGTCGTGTCAAACAGCGTAAAGGGCGCGTACTATCTTAATAACTCAAACAAGGTTCAAGTCGCCCTCAAGGACATCAAGACAATAGCAAAGGAGTACACCGAATGATAATTTCAAACTGCAAAAAGATCGTGGGTGGGGCTGGCGAAGGTCAGGCTCTAGTCACTACGCAGCCGATAAACTTTCTTGCAATGGTCGACTCAAAGACTGGCATGGTAACAGACTCAAAGCACGAGCTCTACAACAAGTCGCTCAAAGGAGTTGTGCTCGTCTTTCCCTATGCGGTTGGAAGCAGCGTCGGCGCATACGCAATATTTTCGCTTAGCGAGAACGGGGCAGCCCCTAGCGCAATCGTTTGCTCAAAGGCAGACATTACCACTGCATCCGGCTGCGCGATAGCCAAGATACCGGT
>JAJPDY010000027.1 GCA_023252395.1 Nitrososphaera sp.
CTATAGCGGCCCCGGCACAGTCGGTAGCAAGAATCCAACGATGGTGGCGGCTATCCACACTATCACTGCAATTAGAAACGCCCTGAGCCATCCAATGTCGTAGAGCGCCCTGAGAGCCAGCAGCCAAATAAAGCCGCCAACTGCTGCCGCAATGAGCCCATTTTTGAAGATGAAATACACAACAGAATAGACGATGGCTCCAATAATTGCAGCGGCGAAAGCCCGTCCGATTCCCTCCTTTTGCCCGAATAGCTTTGTCGTAATGTAGATTATGACAGTCGATACCGCAAGACCCACGACAAATATTATGGCTGACAGCAGCTCATTTGCCATTCATCAGAATAGCTGCCGTGCCTGTTTTTTAATCGACTGGAGAATCCTTCTAGTGGAGAGCAAGGTTAAATTAACCCCTAAGCAGGATGTTAGGGTAAGCCGGTCATAGCGGCAGGGTGCGACCCGGTCCCATTCCGAACCCGGAAGTCAAACCTGCCGACGCTGCTGTGTTACTGACCTGCGTGAGCGGTTGGGAAGCAGCAGTGCTGGCATCTTTTATTTATCAAAATTCTCGCCAAGGTGTATCGACTTTATCAGCTGCCTCACGTCGTAGGCGATGCGGTCGATTATCGCAAAGGCGGAAGCGATGCCAACCGGCTCCCACGCCCGCGTTTCAATTATGCAGGCATAGTTTGCAGCCTTGAGCGTGATGTTCTTCACCTCTTCTTTCATGATGTTGCTTGCAAAATCCCTTGACAGCTCGGCGTCTTTTGCCAAGATGTCGGCCACTATGCCCCCGCTCCACCCCATGCTGGTTACCTTGCTGTTGTACAGCTGGTAGTACGGGCTTGCGTCCAAGAGCTTGTGGGCGTTGTCGTCAGATTCATAGACAGAGTTGTTTTCCACGATGCAGTAGACGTTGTAAAATGGCCCCATTCGCACCACATCCTCTATCCCGATGTAGCTGACGTTTCCGCTCAGGACCTTGACAAAGCCATCCCTGTGCGAAAGCCAGCGCTCAAAATATGGGCGCCTTGACGGATGAATGTCTGCAAGGTTGCCCATCTGGCAGCTGTAGCCAAGGTCTGTAAGTGCGTCAACAAGTGCGCTCAGCTGAAAGACAGGCATCCTTTTCACCTAGGCTTGCGGCTGCTTTTCGTCCTCCATAAGCAGTTTCACGAGCGTCCTGACTCCAAAGCCGGTCGCGCCCTTTGGGTTGTAGCTTCGCTCGTACGTCCCGTCCTGAGTCCACGCAGTGCCGGCTATGTCGATGTGCACCCACGGGACGCCGTTGACAAAGTTTGACAGAAACGCTGCCGCAGTGATAGCCCCTCCGGGACGGCCGCCGATGTTGCGAATGTCCGCGTACGCGCTCTTTATCTGCTCGTGGAATTCGTCATAGAGCGGGAGCTCCCACATCTTTTCTCCAGTCTTGTCTGACAGCTTGCGGAGTCTGTCTGTCAGCTGCTTGTTCGTGCCAACTAGTGCCGCGACGTTGGCGCCAAGCGCGATTATGGCAGCGCCTGTAAGTGTTGCAAGGTCGATTACGGCCTTTGGGCTGTAGGTGGCTATCCCGTAGGCAAGTGCGTCTGCAAGTATCATGCGCCCCTCTGCGTCCGTGTTGAGCACTTCCACTGTCTTGCCGCTGTACATCTTTACGATGTCGCCGGGGCGATATGAAGTGGAAGATGGCATGTTCTCGACCGACGGCACTATTCCGACCACGTTTACTGCAAGCTTCATTGATGCCACCGCGCGCATGACCGCAAGCACGGTGCAGCCGCCGCACTTGTCAAACTTCATTTCGTCCATCTTTTCTCCCGGCTTTATTGAAATTCCGCCGGTGTCAAACGTGACAGCCTTTCCAACGAGCAGGTACGGCTTTTGGTCTGCTCCGCTGACGCCGGTGTATTCTAGAATTATCAGCTTTGGCGGGTTATTGCTCCCCTTGCCGACAGCCACTATCCCGCCCATGCCCATGTTCTCCAGCTCGTAGCGGTCAATGACTCGAGCCTTCATGCCATATTCCTGCGCAAGCGACAGAGCGGTGCTTGCAAGCTGGGCCGGCGCGCAATCGTTTGGCGGCAGGTTGCCGATGTCACGTGCAAAATTCACCGCCTCGACTACAAGGTTCGTCCTGTCTGCAATCGACTGGAATTTCGGCGAATCCGAGTTTATCAGTATTGAAACCTCTTCTATCTTTGTCTTGCTGTTGTCAGCTGCCTTGTACTTGTCAAATGAATAGAGTGCAAGGGCCACGCCTTCTGTCATGGCTTCAATCAGCCCTTCGTCAAGGTTTGAAAACTGCAATATCGAAAACTCTTTTGCGCCTAGCTCTCTTGCTTTTTGCGCTGCCTTGCCGGCGCATATCCGCGCGCTTTCGTCAGTGAATTTGTCGCGCTTGCCAAGCCCGAGGAGCATTATCTTTTTCATCGGCCCCTTGCCCAGCGTGTAGACAAGTACGCTTGAGCCGAATGTCCCGCGAAACTCCTTGTTCTCCAGCGTTTCCTTGATTGAAGCAAAAACTGCCGGATCAAGCTCTTTTGACTGTGAAAAGTCCTGCTCGTTTTCAAAGACTCCGATGACCAGAAGGGAAGTCTGCTTTTGGTCGATCTTGGTCTTCTCGATTTTGACCTGCACCATGACGTATAGAATCTGCGAATGACTTTATTTTAAGTATATCAAGCCCGGTCAAACAGCGACCTGTAAATGTCTGCAAGGACCCTGTGCCTGAGGGCCAGATTTTGGTCGTGTGACTCTTCAGCCATCGTTGCAAGGTGCTCGTGGTACTCGATGTTCGCCTGGAGCTCGCGCTTGTATTTTTCCATCGCCGCCTGCAGCACCTGCTGTATCTCGCGCTCTTTGGCGTTGATTCTATCCTGAATTACGCTAAAGGCATTTTGCGTACTGGCTGCTGTCTGCAATTAGCCAGCTATTACAATAGCAGATATTTAACAATCCATGGTGCAATGTTCTAGAACACCAAATCGCTTTGTTTTTATCATATCTTGACTGCGCCATCGGAGAGAATTTGCTTGTCGTCGCTGGATGACGTATGCACGCAGCTAAAGAGGTTCGGGCTCAACTATGACTCGGAAGAGTTGAGAAAAGCGTATCCCAGAGAAGAGCAGCTGGCGCAGGTCGAAAGGAACCTCTGGAAGATGCTAAGAAATATCGAAGAAGAAAGGAACAGAATGGGGATGTCTTAGTCGCGAAACGGAAATTTGGCGCCGTGGCTGAGCGTTGTGGCAAGCCTCTTGAGCACGTTGGTTGGCGTGTAGCACGACGCGCCCATGCCGTCATATTCGCAAGCTGCAATGACATCAGTGGCCTTGCCGCCCCTGAATACTCCTACAATGATTTCTCTAGTCAGCGGCAGGATGCCAGAGCGGGCTCCAAACGCGCCGTCCTTGTTTACTAGCCAGAACATGTCGGTTGGATCATAGCCTGACGGGAAGATCATTCCTTTCGCTTCCTTTGCCTCCTGCGAATAGTAGTGACCGGCGGTCCTTATCCAGCCCCGGGAGAGCGTGCTTGCGGTCTTGGCAAACTTGGCGCAGGAATAGCATTTGTCGTCGTAGATCAAGAGCGGCCGTCTGAAAAGGGAGGATATCGACGACACATGTACAATATTCATTCCCGATCTTTTAAACCTTGAGCGTGGAGCTATGTTTTTATCTGCCTCCAAAGAGATTTTTCCTGTCTTGAAGAAATTTACTCAAGATGATGATAATAGTTATGGGCTTTAACATGCGTTATCTCGACCTCAAAAGGAAGGTCCGCGACGTGCGCATGTGGGCGATTCAGGGGATCGCCGAAGCCGGCTCGGGCCACCCCGGCGCGTCATTTTCGGCTGCAGAGATAATGGGCACTCTTTATTTCAGGAGAATGAAGCACGACCCTGCAAAGCCGGACTGGGACGAGCGGGACTACTTCATAAACTCAAAGGCGCACTCTGCGCCCGGCTTTTACTCTACTCTTGCAGTAGCAGGCTATTTCCAGCCAGAAGAGGTAAAGACATTGCGAAAGCTGGGCTCGCGCTTGCAGGGCCACCCCGTAAGGCATTCCGAGCGCCAGAAGGACCACAGCGTGCCCGGCGTAGAATACTCTGGCGGCTCTGAAGGCATCGGGCTTTCAGTCGGAATCGGCATCGCGCTTGCAAGCAAGCTTGACGGCAAGAAGAACAGGGTGTTCGTCCTTATAGGCGACGGCGAGTCAAACGAGGGCCAGATATGGGAAGCTTCGATGGCCGCCGGCAAGTACAAGCTGGACAACCTTGTCGCCGTCTTGGACAGAAACCGCATCCAGCAGGACGGCTTTACAGAAGACATCATGCCCCTTGACCCGGCAAAGGACAAGTGGGCTGCATTTAACTGGCAGGTGTTTGAAGTCGACGGCCACAGAGTGGAGCAGCTGGTTGACGCGCTCAACAAGGCTTCGCAGGTGCACGACAAGCCTGTAATGATAGTTGCAAACACAGTCAAGGGCAACGGCATACGCCACATGGCAAACAACCCGCAGTGGCACGGCAAGGCGCCGCCAAAGAGGCAGACAGAAGTTCTCCTTGAGGAGCTAGAAAGCGAATGCCTTATTGCGCCTTCCATAATTGCCGGCGAGCGCGAAAACTATGAGAACAAGATAAGGAAGGTCGAGCGCGAGGGAGTCGACATGATCCACCTTGACGTCATGGACGGCAGGTTCGTTCCAAACACCACGTTCTTTGCTGACACTATAAAGAAGCTAAGGAGGTCTACAAGCCTCCCATTTGACGCCCACCTAATGATCGAAAAGCCCCTTGAGCAGGTGGACGAGTACATCGACGCAAGGTGCGACGTCATCACGGTGCACGCCGAAGCCTGCACCGAGAACGAGTTCAAGGAGATACAGGACAGGCTTATCGCAAACGGCATCAGCCCCGGCATTGCAATCAACCCCGAGACAGACGTGCCAGAATGGCTCTACGGCTGCCTGCACAACCTTGACGTCGTGATAATCATGTCGGTCAACCCCGGATTTGCAGGCCAAAAGTTCATGCCCGAAGTGCTCCCCAAGATGGTGGCAGTCAACAAGAAGCTAAGGGAGCACGGCTTTAAGGGCTACATAGAGGCAGACGGCGGCATTGACGCGACTACACTCCAGCAGGTGTATGATGCCGGCGCCAGAATATTTGTCGCAGGCAACGCCGTCTACGGCGGAGGCGACATACACGGCGCAATAATCCAGCTGAGGCACAAGGCGGCAGTCGCGCTTGAAGGCAAGCTTCTCAACCACGCCACCCAGCTTGGCATCAGGGTCGACTGGATGAAAGCCCGTAAACATATATTGATTCCATACGCAAACGAGCTTGGGATAGAGGAAGAGCTCCATGCTGTTAAGTAGCGAGAAAAAGACGGCTGACATGAGAGGGGCGTACGGCGATGCCCTTGTGGAGCTTGGAAAAGACGACTCGCGAATAGTCTGCGTCGGAGGCGACACTACCGATTCTCTCAAGACAAAAAAGTTTGGCGACAAGTACCCCGAGCGGATGTTCAACGTCGGGATTGCAGAAGCCAACCTTGTCTCAGTGGCTGCAGGTCTCTCAATAGCTGGCAAGATCGCGTTTGCAAGCACCTACGCCGCATTTATCCCCGGCAGGTGCGTCGACCAGATCCGAAACACCATCTGCTATCCGTATCTTAATGTCAAGCTTGTAGTGTCGCACGGCGGCCTGACAGTAGGGCCAGACGGCGCGTCTCACCAGCAGATAGAGGACATTGCAAGCATGAGGGCAATCCCCAACATGAGAGTATTGCTGCCAGCTGACGCTGTCGCAGTAAAGCACTTGATAAAGATAATTGCAAACACTCCCGGTCCGTTCTACATGAGGCTTGCAAGGCCCTCAAATGAAGTGATTTACTCCGATCAGGCTGACGCGTTTCAGATTGGCAGGGGTAACGTGCTTGAAGATGGCTCTGACGCGACGATCATTGCGTGCGGCCTGATGGTAAGCAGGGCTCTAGAAGCCGCAAAGGCGCTTCACAAAAAGGGCGTTTCTTGCAGGGTGGTTGACATGTTCTCGATAAAGCCAATCGACAGGGATCTGATTGCAAAGTGCGCAAGGGAGACTGGCGCGATTGCAACAGCCGAGGAGCACAACATCATTGGCGGCCTTGGCGGCGCGGTATCTGAAGCCGTCTGCGAGACTTATCCTGTTCCTGTCAAGCGCGTGGGTGTCCGCGACACGTTTGGCGAGTCTGCCCGCGACGAGGAAATCGAAACGTTGCTTGACAATTACGGCCTGACCGCAACAGAAATAGCAAGGGCAGTAGTTGATGCAAGGAGTAGAGGCAAGAAATAATGAAGATCTTCCTTGACACCGCAAACGTTGATTCAATAAAAAAGTACAACGACATGGGCCTTGTTGACGGCATCACGACCAACCCCACCCTGCTGTCAAGGGAAAAGGGCAACCCTGCCGAAATTATGCGGCAGATTGTAAAGATAGTCAAGGGCCCGGTGAGCCTTGAAGTCGTGGGCACGACTGCCGAGGAAATGCTCGAAGAGGCCCACCGGCTCAAAAAGTACGGGCCAAATGTGGTGGTAAAGATACCCATGATTGCTGACGGGCTGAAGGCGGTCAAGAAATTAAAGTCAGAAGGCATTGAAACAAACGTCACTCTGGTGTTTTCCGCAAACCAGGCCATATTGGCTGCAAAGGCCGGCGCAGCCTACGTCAGCCCGTTCATTGGCAGGCTCGACGACGCGGGGCAGGACGGCATGGCACTTATCAGGGAGATTGTGCAGATTTTCAAAAACTACGAGTTTGGCACAAACGTGCTTGTGGCAAGCGTGAGGCACCCGCTGCACGTTATAGACGCCGGCAAGATAGGCGCCCACGTGGTGACGCTTCCGCCAGAGATCCTTGGCAAGATGCTCACCCACCCGCTCACAGACAAGGGGCTGAGCGCGTTTTTGAGCGATTGGGAAAAAGTAAAGAAGGAAAACCCCAACCTGGCAATCTAGCTGCTCTGCTGCAACAACTTGATCACTTTTTTTGGCATGTCCTGCAGGCGGCTGACTGAAATCGCCCTTTCATAGTTTAGGTATTTCAGGTTGTGGCCTATCCCTACTGCGTCGTTCACGTTCCTGCCAACTCCTATTGCGACCATCTTGATACCGGCCTTTCTGTACGAAAGCACCATGCTCCTTACCGCGTCAAAGTCTGAAGGCTCGCCGTCTGTCAGCGTGACAAAGACGTCCGGCTTGAACGACTTTAGCACGGGCTGGAGCAGGCCGTAGACTTCTGCAAGTGGAGTCCCGCCGCTGGCCCTTATCTGCGCCAGCCTGCGGGCGCTCACAACAGACCATTTCAGGTTCTGGGGCTTTACCACCCAGCACTTTACTTGGCGCTTGTCTGTGCTGAAAGCATAGACGGCAAACTTTATCCCAAGGTAGTTCAGAGCCTCGCAGAGCGCGATTGTAGCCTGCTTGTATTCCAGCTCGGCATCGGCTATGCTGCTAGAGTGGTCAAGCAGTATCGCGACTTTTGTCTTTATAGATAGTTTAAAGTCGGTAAGGAATGTCTTTGGCAAGGCCTCGACATAGCTTTCAACGTCAAACTCGTCGCCGGATTCGTCGTGCCGCTCGACCCAGCCGGTCTTCCATTCCCGAAACGCCGCCTTGACCTTCTGTATCAGGTCAAAGTCATAGATCTGCGTTTCGTCTACGTCCATCCTGTCTGGCACGCTCAGACCAAAGTTCTCAAGGCTCTCGTAGCCCTTGTTCTCTGTCTTTTTGCTCTCCTTGACAAGGGTTTCAAACTCGTGCAAGACGTCGTGCCCTTCATAGATCTCTTTGGTCTTTTCTTCCACGTCATCTTTTTTGTGCTTCATTCGCACGACTTTTTCTACCTGCTTTAGCAAGTCATTCTGGTTGAGCGACGCGCCGACCCTTGTCTTTGGCGACAGGATGGGGATTGACATGAGCGGGTCGAGCTCTAGCATCTTTACAAGCTTTGGTATGTGCTGCTCTATCCAGTCGGTGCCGTAGTTGTTCTCGATTGCCTCCTGCACTATTTCGTTTGCATAGTCTGACGCGCCCTTTACCCTGTCAAACTCTGCCCCGAAAAGCTCGCCTTTCAGGTAGCCTGTAAGGAAATACTGCGAAAATGCCTCGGCTATTTTTGACTTGCCGTAAATTGAATTGAGCAGCTGGCGCGACATCCAAGAGATGCCTTCGTTGAATATCAGCTCGCTACCCATGCCCTCCCACTGGCGCAGGCCAAGGATCTCGACGCGCTTTGTCTCCACCGTGTTGAGCACAAAGCCGTAAGCGTGCTCGTAGCTCTGCACCTTTGTTGAATGGCGCATCCTCATCGACTCGTGCCAGAGGGCGACGCGCCACTGCCTGTATTTCTGAAAATCTGTGCCCGGGTAGTAGTTGAGGGCCGGAAGCTGTATCTGGCTCTTGTCAGGCTTGGCTGTCGGCATTCTGTCAGGCACCAGTATTATGGCCACCTTTTCGTTGCCGGACCACCTTCTTCCAAGAAAAGTCGCGATGTCCAGCAGGATGTCGTTTCGCATTATGGTAGGAGCTATCTTGGCTGCCATTACTTGTCGCCAAAGATCGAAGTTATCATGTCCATCACTTTCTGGTACTCGACCTGTCCCCACTGGTCGTACGCGTTGGCGTAGACAACTTCTGCGGTGCGCCGGCCTGAGAGGCCGGTGTTTATCATCTTGGCAAATGCTATTGTTTCGCGCAGGGACGGGCTGTAGTACAGCTCTTCAACCGCCGCTGCCTCTCGCAGGTTCTTGGCGAGCTGGATTGCATGCTTTATGTCCTTGACCTTTGACTCGTCAAATGCCACGTGCCTGCGGACGATTTCAAGCTCTACCTCTTCTGGCGGGTATTCAAGCCTCATCCTTACCGGGAACCTGCTCAAGAGCTGCGGCGGAAGTTCCTTGGTGCCGACGTGGGACAGCGGGTTTATTGTGGCTATCACGAACCAGTCGTCTGATGCCCTGATGACTTGGCCTTCTGCTTCTTTCAATACAAGCTGGCGCCTGTCGTCAAGGGCTTCGTCGAGCCTGAGCAGAACATCTGCCTCCGCGGCGTTCAGCTCATCCAGATAAAGAATAGTGCCGCTTCGCATTGATTTTACGAGCACGCCTTCGACAAAGCTTATCTCGCCTTTATCCAGAGTTCTTGATCCAACAAGGTGGGATTCTCTGGTGCGAAGCGAAAAGTTCACAGAATCGAGATCCTTTTTTATGTGAGAGGCAAATTTTCTCACAAGCGTGGTCTTGCCCGTTCCCTTTGGGCCGATTATCAGGACAAAGAGACCTGACCGGCGGGCTTTATCCAAAATGTCAAGGGCGTTATTCCAGTCAAGGTAGACTATTTCCTCCTGGCTGCCAAATTTGCTTGTTGCCGGCGACTCCATCTGCTTTTATAGAAACCTTAACCGTATTTGAGCGTTAAGTTGTGTAAAAATAAGGAACTGGCCTACTGGCCAGCCCTGCTGCTAGTGTGCCTTTACCATGCCATGCGGATAAAGGATGTCCTCAAGTATCCGAA
>JAJPDY010000028.1 GCA_023252395.1 Nitrososphaera sp.
GCAATCCGGGATTTCCGGCGCGACTGTCTGGACAGGAGTCGACGGGTTTGGCAGGCGCGGAAAATCGACAGTGCAGTTGGAGGGCCTGACTGTCAACATGCCCATGATGATAGAAGTTATAGACGAAAAATCAAAACTAGAGCCGTTGCTTCCGCAGATAAAAAAGATGGTTGACGACAACGGGCTGATTACGCTCCACGAAGTCGACGTGGTATAGATTTATTTCCGTCCCTGCCACTATTATGCGCATGAACGCCAAGTCGCTCAAGGACATCGAGTTTGAAAGGCGGAATGGCCTTCTGCCAGTCATTGTGCAGGACAGAAAGACCAAGGACATCCTGATGCTGGCCTACGCCAACAGGGAAGCCCTTGACAACACTGTCAAGACCGGCAACGCCTGGTTCTGGAGCACATCGCGGAACAAGCTTTGGATGAAGGGCGAAGAATCCGGCAACGTCCAGCCTGTGCACGAAATCCTTGTCGACTGCGATTCTGACGCTATCCTGTACATGGTAGATTCTGACAAGCCTGCGTGCCATACCGGCAACAGGTCTTGCTTCCACAATGTGCTGAAATAGCCAGAAAAGCTTTAATTATCTACATTGCTAGCAGAGATTGCCTGAATTTTTGCAAATAATCTGCTATTAAGCGTCACAATACATAATCACTAAAAAATTTAGTAATACTAAAATGTGATTAGCGAAGTTTTAATGACATCCGCCTTGATGGAGAACAGCAGATATGGGAAGTATTAGATCGCTAAAGTGCAGGGAATGCGGCAAAGAGTACGAGCCGCAGTTTCGCTACGTTTGCGAAGATTGTTTTGGTCCTCTGGACGTCCTCTACAAGGATGTATCAGTCAGCAAGCACACTTTTGAAACAAGGGAGAAAACCTACTGGCGCTATTTTGAGCTCTTGCCCATTGCTGACAAGGGCAACGTTGTCAGCCTGAACGCAGGGCTCACCCCGCTCCAGAACGCGGACAGTCTGGGCGCAAGGCTAGGACTGAAGAATTTATTCGTCAAGAACGATTCTGTCAACCCGACGTTTTCATTCAAGGACAGGCCCGCGGGAGTCGCGGTGTCAAGAGCGAAGGAAACAAAATTAAGAGCCGTCGGCTGCGCGTCGACTGGCAACCTAGCTTCTGCGACAGCCGCTCACGCGGCAAAGGCCGGCCTGCCGTGCTACATCTTTGCCCCGTCTGACATTGAGCACGTAAAGATCGCCCAGGCGCTTTCGTACGGAGCCGAGTTTGTGTCAGTTGAAGGCACCTACGACGACGCAAACAGGGTCGCGTCAATCGTGGGCGACTCCAAGGGCATTGGTGTTGTCAACATCAACATGAGGCCATACTATGTCGAAGGCTCAAAGACTCTTGCCTACGAGGTGGCAGAGCAGCTAGGCTGGCAGGTGCCAGACAGCCTGATAATCCCTGTGGGAAGCGGCGCGATGCTCAACGCGATATGCAAGGGCTTTGAAGAGCTCCATTCGCTTGGGCTCATTGGCAGCGTCAAGGACATGAAGATAATTGCGGCGCAGCCGCACGGGTGCGCGCCAGTGGTTGACGCATTCAAGCGCAACAGCGACGAAGTGATTCCTGTTGAGAAGCCAGAGACAATAGCAAAGAGCCTTGCAATAGGCGACCCGGGAGACGGCATCTATGTGCTAAAGAGATTGAAGCAGTACAACGGAATCGCCGAAGAGGCAAACGACTCTGAAATAGCTGACAGCATATTGCTCCTTGCAAAGACTGAAGGCATATTCACAGAGCCGGCGGGCGGCGTGTCAGTCGCGGTGCTGAGGAAATTAGTTGAAGAGGGCAAGATCCAAAAGGACGAGCGCGTTGTCTGCTACGTCACCGGCAACGGCCTCAAGACGACAGAAGCGATTATAGGTCTGCTGCCGAAATTAAACGCTGTCAAGCCGGACGCTGCCGCAGTGTCGGCGATGATAAGGTGATATGACATTGGCCAAGGTCGAATTTGTAGTTCCTTCAGTATTGAACAGGGGTCAGGGGGAGAAAAAGATCCCGCTAGAAGCAAATGATCTTCAGGACGCGTTTACAAAAATTTCAGAGCAGATGGGCGACGACTTCAAGCGCAGGGTGTTTGACCACAACGGCAAGCCCCGCTCGCTAATCAACATCTACATCAACGGCAAGAACATGCGCTTTGGCGGCGGCTTGGCGTCGCAGCTAAAAGACGGCGACTCTGTGTATATCCTGCCGGCAGTAGCTGGTGGGGCAGAGCTGACAAGCGAGGACATGCAGCGATACTCGAGACAGTTGATGCTAGAAGAGATCGGCTTTGAGGGCATGGAAAAGCTCAGGAGCGCCAAGATTTGCGTTGTTGGAGCTGGCGGGATAGGTAACCCAGTAATCACGCAATTGGTGGCGATGGGAGTCGGCAAGCTGCGTATAGTCGACAGGGACGTGATTGAAGTCACTAATTTACACAGGCAGCACCTTTACACTGACGACGACATTGGCAAGGTAAAGGTCGAAGCGGCGGCAGAGCGGCTGCGCAAGCTCAACCCCGGAGTAGAGATAGAGCCAGTGCCTACTTCGGTTACAAAGTTTACAGCTGAAAATATTGTCAAGGGCTTTGACCTTGTTATTGACGCGCTAGACAGCGTCGACGCACGCTATGCACTCAATGACGCGTGCATCAAGCACAACATCCCATTGATCTATGCGGGCGCGATTGGCGTGACCGGCTCGGTGTCGACAATCCTGCCAAACAACTCTGCGTGCCTGCGCTGCATGTTCCCCGAGCTGAACGAAGAAGAGATGCCGGCGTGCAGCACGGAAGGCGTTCACCCGTCGATCCTGTACCTTGTGGCAGGAATACAGGTGTCAGAAGCTGTCAAGATAATCAAGGGCCAGCAGCCGACGCTTGTCAACAAGCTGCTCTACATCGACCTAAACGAGCTTTCGTTTGACAGAGTCCAGATGTTCCGGCAGGAAGAATGCCCATCGTGCGGCACTGCAAGGAAGGAAAGCAACTTGGTGGCGCGACAGTTGATAATTGAGGAGCTTTGCGGGCGCGACAGGGGCAAGCGCACGTGGACTGTCACGCCGGCAGAGCCGGTGCCTGTCAACCTTGGCGGCATTGTGAAAAATGCAGAGTCGCTTGGCTATCAGGTAAAGACAAGGGGCAACCTCGGGATAACTGCGGTCAACTCTGGCAGGATGTCTGTCAGCTTCCTCTCAAGCGGCGCGGCGACAATCGTTGGCGCAAAGGACGAAGAGGACGCTATCAGCGTCTACAAGACGTTTGTCGGCTCTTAGCCACCCATGAATTCCATCATGCTCGACTGGGTCTTTTTTTCTTCCTTGAAGATTAATTTCAGTTCAGTGGCAATAGAGTCGACTCTACTTTTCAAATAGTCGTTTATCTTGTATTCGCTGCACATCCCAGTCGCGATGCCCAGATATTTTTCAACGGCTCCCCTTGTCACAGTCTGTATCAACTCACTTGCGCATTCCGTGCACTTACCCATGAGCGGCATCCTGCGGAACTTGGCGCCGCAGCTGGTGCAGCGAAAAGTCTGCGAAGAATATGAGCGCATGTTTCCCATGATGTCCGGCAGTATGTGCGTGGTAAGCACCATCGCGGCTACTTCGTCCGCGTCCACCGCGTTTATCAATTTCGCAGTGTCAAACTGCATCTTTAGTTTTTCTTCCATTGTGTTTAGCGTGGAATAAGCGCTGTGCTGCACCTTCGTGGTGAGCGAGTCTGTCAGGTGCGTAAAGCCGTAGTCAAAGAACTGGCGCTCGTCTCCAATCCGGTTCTTGATGGTCTCTATCATACCTGCCACATCGCCGGCCTTGGCCTGCTTCCAGCTTGCTTCGTAGAATTCAAGCGGGTAGGCGCTTGCAATGTCGACGTTGTGGGCCTGCCTCTGCACCTCATGAGGGAGCACCACAGGCTGTATCAGGAGCGGCGCGTCCATCAGCCCGCCAATCTTGTCTGGCAAAAAGTCAAACGAGAAGTTGAGGAACGCGTCCATCAGGAGCATTATCGAGTCTGCGTCGCCGTCACAGTCCCGGCGCTTTGCAGAGTGCCAGACAGGCGACGCTAAACATACCTGTGAATCCGTAAAGCCTATCATCCTCCCCATGATGCCAACAGACGTGTGGGGCGCAAGGCCAACTACCATGTGGCCTACCAAGTCGTCTATGGAAGACACGTTGTAAAACGGCCCTAATTCGTACAACTTTTCCAGCTCTTCGTCAATGAATTTCGCTGCCCTGACAAGGTGCTTTGCAGAGTCGCGGGGGATTATCACGTCCTGCATCATCAATTCCACTATCTGGTCAGGCGACGTCAGCTCCCTGCCAAGGTAGTCGCGGGAGTAGCCTAGCTCTTTCAATTTGTCGATGCTGACGCCTATCCATGCCGGCTTGAAGTGTGTGAGCGGCTCATTCGTCGCGTCAAACCTGATTGTGCCGTCCTTGAAGGCGTATAGATCGTGCTTTTGGCGCAGGATTCCCTTTTCCAGAGGCTCTGCAGCGCGGTCTCGGCTCATGAGCGACTTGACTCCTTTGAATGGCTCGGTAGGCGTGACTCCCAGCTTTTTCCGGGCCTGCTCTAGCATAGCTTTTAGAGGATAGTTAGTTGCAGAATATGTCCTGCCGTCCTTGCCGCACCGGGCGCACTTTTCGCCATCCTCGATCTCGCCTTTGCATACGATGCACAGGTTGCGAAGCATTGTAGAAGCGCCGCAGGACCGGCAGTGCGTCCCGACTGACGGCAGCTTGCAGGCATCGCAGTAGCGGTTTGCAAGGTCGGTGTAAAACGAGTCCTCCTTGCAGGCTTTAAGTATGTCCCGAGTCGCGCCGCCCTTGACTCCTACTGGAAAGAGCGCGTGCACTGGCGGCTTCATCCTGCGCTCGGACGCCTTTTCCGGCCTGCCGACTCTTACCGCAATGGTTGACGCAAACTTGGGCATCACGGTAATGCCGGATAGTTTGCTGACAAATTCAATAGCATCCTTGCAGCCAGTTGGAGCAGTGCCTGCAAGCTGGCGATGCATCGACGCTGCCTGATCAGGATCGTCGAGCCTTATCCTGTCATTCGATATAGAATGGGCAACTCCGAGCTTCTCAAGTATGTCCTTCAGCTTGGCGTCATTTGGCATGTCAGTTGCCAACCTTTCCTTCAGGTACAGCACGTCATCAATGCTTATCGTGTCCCAGTAGAATGAATATCTGGGGTGCAATGGCACGCCCAGCTGCCTGCTGATTTCAAAGGCTTCGTCGACTGTCGGCATTATTGTCACCGGGTTTTCAACCAGCTCGGCAAGCCTCGCCCTGTTGCCGGCGTCCGGCGCAGCCAGCATCTTTGCGCGGAGCTGAAGCGCCCATATCTCCTCCACATAGCTTGCAATGGGAAGCTGGGCGTTATTTTCAAGAAAGTCTCCGTAGCTGATGAGCATGTCGCCGAGGTACAGGATCTTGCTGACGCTTTTCCTGATCTTTTCGGCCTGCTCCACCGTTGAAATCTGCATCACCCTGCCGTCGTTGAGCCTGACAACAGGCGCTTCTATAGTATCGACAAGCGCAATAGTGGACGCCTTGCCTGGCATATCCATCTTGATCTGGGTGCCGGCGACGATGGCATAGTTGAGCAGGGCCGGGACCGCAGGGTGTATCCCCACCGTTGCAAAGCCGGTGTTGCAGCAGCGGCCATAGCGCAGGCGAAAGCCGCCTATTTTTTTGGTCATTGAAAGAACGGGCCGGCCTGTGATGACTTCGGACATCCTGTGGTGGGCGGCATCGTCGTCACCTGTCTGGATTGCACCTTTCAGATCCTTGAGCCAGTGCCAGCCGTCCAGCTTTAGTGTTTCAACTAATTTGAGCAGCTTTCTGCTCCTGCCAATGAGCCCGTCGTTCATGACTCTTAGCGCGCCTCCGCGCACCCTGTCTGTGGCAATCCGGCGCATGCCCTTGTGCCCTACCACTTCGACAGGGTCCGTGTCGACTCCATCAAGTTCTACTGGGAGGCTGGCAATGCACTTGAGCACGTCTTCGTCCAAAACCTTGAACTGGAAGCCCATGACTTCACGCTCGTAGATCCTGAGCTCTTCGACGAACCTGCCAGTTTCGTCGTCAAACGAATTTGCAATGTATTTTCCAAGGCCGGCCACCTTCCTTGCGTGGTCTGCTATCAGCATGGTGAGCGCGGCTTCGGTGCCGCCGGCGGACCTTATCGGGCCGGCAAACGATACCGACAGGTACTGCGAGCCGTCTGCATTATTTTTTATCGTGACGTCTGCTATGCCTTGCAGCGGGGCGACGGTGACTCCCTCCGTGACTACTGCAAGCGACACTCTCACGGCGTTGTCAAGGCGGGTCTTGAGGTCGCCCGAGCCGTACTCGCCGGCCGCAATTTCCTCTGCAATCTTTAATGCGGCCTTTTCTTTAGTGGTCTGCGAAAGCAGGTTGCGCAGCCTGTCTGCGATGTCGATTTCGTGCATCTTGGCAACCCTGTCAGCCAAATCGTAGGCTATCTTGGGCTCTACAATGTCTGCGACATCGATCCCGCGCCTTCTGGCTTTGAGCGCATGCTGGTAGTTCTGGTAGACGTTTTGCAAGATGTCCTGCTGGTAGTGCCGGTAATAAGCCGGCATTCTGACATCCTTTAGGCGGGCGTCGGCTTCTTCAAGCATCATGGCGTCATCGCGACCGGATGGCCTTGACTATGGACGAAAATTTTTCCTGCCAGTTGCCGTCCTTTTCTATCATGGTGCCGATGACTATAATGTCAGCGCCAGCCTTGGCTATCTGGCCCGCGGTTTCCGGCGACCTGATGCCGCCTCCGACAATCAGCGTGCCTTCATAGTATTTCCGAACAGCCGCCACCATTTCTGGAGGGACGTTCTGGGAAGCGCCGGAGCCGGCCTCGAGGTAGACAAACCTCATGCCCATGTACTGCGCTGCAAGCGAATACATCACGGCAAGGTTTGGCTTGTGAAACGGTATCCCCCTAGCCCTTCCGACAAACCATGCGGCTGTCCCTTCGCCCACAATGATGTAGGCTGTTGGCAGGGGCTCAATGCCGTATTTTTTTACTGCAAGCGCGCCAAGCGCCTGAGCTTCGGTGATAAAGTAAGGGTTCTCTGAATTGAGCAGCGAGCTGAACAAAATCGCGTCGGCCTTTGGTGACACGCCTGTGACATTTCCAGGGAATAATATCACGGGTATCTTGATCTTGGCCTTTATTTCTGCCACGACCTTTGCCAATTCTAGCTGATCAATGGCGGACGAGCCGCCGACTAGGATGGCCGAGGCGCCCATCCCCTCCACTTTTTTTGCAATCAATGCTGCATCTGTCGAGTTTTCAGAGTCGATGAGCGGAAGGCAGATCGTGCCGTGCTTTTTTATCTCGTCGCGTAAATATTGTTCAACCTTTCCTGCTGCCACGTCTCCTTTTCAATAGAGCTAGGCATTTTAAAGTTTGATGCTACCAATACTTTAATAGCGCAGGCGCTATACAAATTTGTATAGTATCCATGGCCGCTTCAGATTCCAATTCTAACAATCTTTACGCATACATTGTTGCAAATTCTCTATTTACTCCACGCCAGCTGTCAATAATTTCTAAAAGGCTGCAGGGTGGCGGCAAGGCGGAGAACATCAGCTCCGGCGCCTATTACAGGCAGGTCAGGCAGTGCCGGGAGAAGGTGGCGGCGGTATTGTACAGCATGATACTTCTGCAATCGACGGGCGTCATCCAGCCGGACACTTTGACGACATTAGGCAGGCTTGCAGACCAATTAGGCGTGATATTTGCTTCAGAAAGCAGTGATATTTCCTCTGGCGAGCAGAGGGTAAATGACGTGATGTCCGTGATTGATCAGTTGGTAAAAAGAATGTCCAAGTTGTAAAATAAGGTTGTTCTATAGCATTAAATCACGGTATTGCAACGGTAATGCCGTGACATGTTGATCGATCTATCGTTTCTGAACAGTGACCTTGTGATATCAGGCGTGCTTGCATTTCTGGCAGGCATGGCCGGCATGATGGCTTTTACAAAATTCAGGAACGCTGGCACAAAGCGCGGCTACCAAGCCGATGAGGCAGTTGTCGAGGCAGTCGTGCTTGAATACACTCGCAGGCTGCGAGATTACGATAAAGTGATTGCAGAGCTTCGCGCCAGGCTTGACATCATGGAAGTGAGGTCGCAACCCTATGTAACATCACAATCACGCCAGCCGCAACCTCACGTAGCGCCTGTGAGTGAGCCTGCCCCGGTCACGCAGCACGCTACAGTAGTTGAGGAGAGGCAGGAGAATAACGGCACCACCGACTATATCTTGAAATTGCTGGCAGAGAGACCGCGCACTTCACGAGAGGTGCAGCACGCCGTTGGAAGGACGAGGGAGCACACTGCCCGCCTCATGAAAAAGTTGCACGACTCTGGGCTTGTCAGCCGTGACGTCAACAGCAAGCCTTTCAAATATGCCATCACTGGCTCAGGTCAGGAGAGGTTGAAGGAAAAGACTGAGGTGGCATCCGAGCCGCCGTCTGTTGTCTAGCGCTCTTGTAGACCCATTCCTTGCCTTGGCGGTTTCTCACGAGCCTGCCCCGCTCCGAGTATCTCGAGAGGTAGGTTGAGACAATGCTCAGCTTGATCGGCTCGTTGTACTGGTCCTCGTACAATTCAAGTATGTCAGTTGAGGTAAAGCCTCCATACGGGAACTTGCCCTCGACGAGAGCCCATATCCTGTCCCCAACCGAGGCCGGCGCCCTGTGGCTTTGCATCTCGCCTTGGCCATTGGGAGAGCTTTCCATATCAAGGAGGTCCATGAACTCGACTATCTTCATCACCTTCTCTTTAGAGATGTTGCCCTCTAGCGAGAGGTTGTACTTGCTCCCTTCTGCGTCCTCCAGTTCTATTCTAAACTTTTTCTTTCCCGAGCTCATACCGTAGAGGTAGCTTCACTTGTTAACACCTTGGCACTTAACAGTAGCTCTGCCGGATTGATAACAAACAGCTCAGCTCAAGTTAACCGCGCATGAGAGACAAGCTATTTTGGTTAACAATTGCCTTATGTTAACCACTTTTCCGGTAGAAAACTGCCCGTTTGCAGTTCCAGTGGAAACGAAGGGGTTCCATCCCGGCCCGTTAACGCTGTTAACACCAGATCTTAACGCTCCAGTGGAAACAGAGGGGTCGTTTTCCTGCCCCTTTTGCCGGCCATGATCGTATCTGGTTAACATCAGGCAAACGACTAACTTTTTCCATGGCAGCTCCACCCCTTTGCTTCCTGTCCAGCGCCATTCTCTGAGCTTGTTATAATCAATATCATTGAATTGATCCACTAATTAGCAATAGTTGATTTGAGGGTTTAAAACCGACCTGTTAACATGACTGTTAAGGTAAAGTTAACAAATTCCTTGTCTGGAAAAGAAAGATAGGGGTGGCGGCGGGTTAAATTAACAGGAC
>JAJPDY010000029.1 GCA_023252395.1 Nitrososphaera sp.
GAAATTCTCACCTGAGAAATCTCCTACACTCAGCCATGAATCAAACTTGGTCGGGGTGTCAAGGAGACCCCCCTGTCCGGGTTTGTCTACGCCAACAATTTCTATGTGAAAATGATAGAGTCCTCCATCAAGCAACAGAGGTCCCCTTACATTTACTGTTCCGCCAGGGTCGGCGGCCCACGCATTAGTGAATGGGTCCCGATTGCCAAAAACGGTCAACTGTCCTTCAGTAGGTTGTATCTTTAACGTAAGTAGACCATTTTCTGCCAGAAAAGTATCATGCATGAGTGATTGACCACTCGAGCCGGCTCCCTTTGTGACTTCTATGTAGTATGCAGTGTACTTTATCGTCTGATTGTTATTGGCATCATATAACCGGAGTTGCATAAACGCATCCTGCTTTGATGCGCTTGTCAAAATAGGCGGGTTGACTTTGACAAAAAGCTGAGCTGACCTACCTGCCAGTGATGCGGGTGGAAGATTCTCTTGTGTAAAACCATCTGCAAATGCCTTCTGAAACAACAATGCGGATGGCAGTGCCGAAAAAACCAAGACCGTGATTAGAGCAAAAGCTAGTACTTCCCGGCGCGCCTTGACCACGGTAATAGATAGTCAGACTGTATATTTAATTCTTGATGGCATGTTGTAATGATTTAATTATCGCATATCTACATATTCATGCAGGCGCATGTCGCCAAAAAATATCGCGACAATATCAATTGCAATAGCCATTATCGGGGTCGCTATCGCAGTTGCGATTTTTGTCGCGGTGCCAAGACAAGACGGTAGTAATGGTACGACAATGTTTGCTGGCGGTACCAACAATAATAATTCGCTTACAATCATTTCAATTTCCGGAGGCTCGCTTGCCGGAGGATCAAAATACCTTGTTTCTCCAAACCCGTTCACAGGCAAGGGCGACTATACCATCCAAGATGGCAGCAGCGATGACAACAACCCTGCTGATGGCATCATTGTAGTTGGCGGGCTTCGCGAGGGCAAGTTTACGGTAACACAGACGGATGCTTCTGCAGGAGATGCGCGTGACAAGATCTCAAAGATAGTCGAGATAAGCGCAAGCAACGGCTCGGCCACAGCAACATTTAGCGGTTCGCCTGCAGGTACCAGCAACAATGAGTCAAGTGCTGAAATAAAAGGCATAGTATACACTGCCAAGTTTGAATGCGGCACTATACGCGGCGACGAAGGGCCGCTCAGGCCGGGGCACTATGACACGGACATCGGCATTTTCAACAAGCAGGAATTCCCGGTCAAGATAACATGGCTTGCAGCAGCCAATGACGGCAAGAGCGCAAACACGATACTGAAAACGATAGGGCCACAAAGCTCCACAGGCATAGTGTGCAATGATCTGCGCAGGGCATTTGGCAGCGAAGGATTTGTTGAAGGGTTTGCACTGATACAAGTCCCGCTAGACCCTGCAATCCTTGGAACGCTGTCAGACAGCGGCACCACGGTTATAGGGCGCACGTCCCCAGGCGAGATCAACCTACTTGACGTGCAAGTGTTCTACACTGCAAACGCGCTCGACGAGCTGCCTCACTCAGTGCTTGTAGACAAGATAACATTTGCAATCGTGAACGATACCAGCGGCAAAGTCCCACAGCCTCTGATGATGAAAACGCTCGATGTCAGCGTGCCATCAAACGTGAGCCAGATATCCGATCCAGAGCAAGAGGTAAAGCAAGAGCTTGCCAAGAAGTACAGCCTGACAGACCAAGAACTTGCAGGGCTGCAGATAGAGATCAAGGGTGTGGACGTTGGAGTCGGCACCATGATAGATGACCATGCAGTATCGCTTTCGCGGCTGGTGCCACAGGCAATCAGCTAGCAGTGTCCTTGGTTACCCGGTAAAAAAACAATATATTCTTCCCTTGCGGTTTGTCTTGCATGGCGAACTTTACTCTTCCTCCATTGCCTTATTCATACGACGCACTAGAGCCACACATTGACGCAAGGACCATGGAAATTCACCACACAAAGCACCACCAAGCGTACACAGACGGTCTCAACAAGGCACTTGGCGGCCTTGGCCCAGAGTGGCAGAACAAGAATGATGTTGTCGACATACTGAAGAACGTTGATTCCGTTCCGGAAAGCGCAAGGGGCGCAGTCAACTTCCACGGCGGAGGCTACAACAACCATGCCCTGTTCTGGAACAGCATGAAAAAGGGCGGAGGTGGAGAGCCGGATGGCGAGCTGGCAAATGCTGTAAAGAAAGCATTTGGAAGCTTTGCTGATTTCAAGACTAAATTCTCGCAAGACTCGACCACACTGCAAGGAAGCGGCTGGGGCTGGCTCGTGCTAAACAAGAACACTAACGCAGTCCAGTTCATAACGATGCCAAACCAGACTAGCCCGTGGACTAGATGGAACAAGGAAAAGCTTGCCCCGCTCCTAGGACTCGATGTTTGGGAACATGCGTATTATCTAAAATACCAAAACAAGAGGGCTGACTACATCGCAGCCTGGTGGAATGTTGTAAACTGGGATGAAGTGAAGAAAAGGTTCCAACAGGCGCAGGCGTAATTACGCCTTTCTTTTTCTCTTTTCCAATCATTTTTAGTGGACAGGATCATTAATAGTGCCAAAGTATCAAGTGGTCTGCCCAGCCTGCAATGCATCATTCCCGAGCTATGAAAAGTACGTTGATCATGTTTTCAAGAGCCACCCAAGTCAGCCTGAGCTACGCATGAAAGCCAGAATTGTGTGTGGCTAGCCCCTGCGCAAATCAACAAAATTGACAGAGCCATAGTTCTCGCGAGTAGTCCTGCTGACTGCCATGTTGTAGTCGTAGATCTTGGCAGAATATTCCTGAAGTACAGGCATCATGGCGTCTATTGACTCTTCAAGGTAAAACCCGGGGCAGTCGCCGGTAAACTGAAATGCAGCATGCGCCACTGGCCGACCAGCAATGTCAGATTCAAGCCATGACGCAAATGGGTAGAGCCAGCAGACGCCCGGCTTGTCTGGGTGTATGCCACAGGCTCCCTTGCTGTCCAGAAACCTGCACTTGAGCGGCGTGCCATCTTGGTCCTGCCGCTCGTCGTTCCTGCGCTTGAGCGAAATCATTGTCAGTGTGGTGATGATGTTGCCAAGAGTTTCCTGCTCCTGCCAGCTTGAAACCAAGGTTTCGTTTTTCAAAAATTCAGATTCCGATTTGTAGCCTATCTTTTCAGAGATCGTCTTGATGTCATCTTTTGTCAATGGCAGCCTGCCCTGCCGCTCGCAGCAGTTATGGCAGTCGGGCCAGAGGCATTTCCACAAGACGTAAAGGTTGTCCTTTGAAAGCATCGGGATGTGGAACATGACGCCGTTGACATTCACCGGTGTGTCAACTACATCGCTCCGCTTGCCAGTCTGGAGATCATACAATTTTGGATCTATTTTCCATTTTTTGGCAAGAAGATCGAGTGCTTCTTGTACCGAGTTGTCCGGCTGCACCGTGATAAATTATAAACCCGGGGGTTTAAACGTACCTCAAATGCTCATACCACAACATGAGCGGCCCGTTGGGACGGAAGAGCAGGCGACAAGGAGAAAGGGCAAGCATGCTTCTTCCACCGAGAACCGCAGGATGGTATGGGAAAATGTGGTATGGCCACTAGTACTTGAAATCAATAGATCTTACTTTACGCTAAAGGAATACCATGTAAAAAGGAATGAATTTTGCAGGATAACTGGCATCCCGCCGTCAAAGGTCGCTGGCGGCTTTGTTTCTCTATTGATAAAGGGCATTCTTACCCGAGACAAGAACATTTACTCTATCCATTACAGGCTCATTCCCTACATGAGGAAAAAGGCGAACCTCGAATACGGCCTTGTTATCCGCGAAGTCAATACAAAGCGTTAGAGTCAAATATCCGGTCAGATAGCAGGGTTGATGTAGCTCGTGTCAGCCCGGTCGAGTCCAGCTGTTCATTCAGCTAGGCGCCGAATCTAGTGGCCAATCTCCAAGGTTGAGGGCTAGGGATTTCAGGCTCTGGATCTTACTAGAGAAAAGAAACCTGGAGACAGCAGTTCGAATCTGCTCCGGGCTACCATTTCTTTTTCTTCTATGCCTTTGGACCTGCTTGTACAATGTCTTTTGACACGTTGCCGAACTTTTCAAAGTTCTTGATAAACAGCATTGCCAGCCTTTTGGCCGCTGCGTCGTACCTGTCCTTGTCTGACCAAGTGTTGCGCGGGTCGAGAACCTCGTCAGGCACTCCGGGGCATGATGCGGGCATGTCCAAGTTAAAGATGCCGTGGTGCTTGATTGGCACCTTGTCGATCTCGCCGTTGAGTGCTGCAGAGACCATCGCCCTTGTGTATGTGAGGTTCATCCTCTTGCCGACGCCGTAGGGTCCGCCTGTCCAGCCTGTGTTAATGAGGTAGACTCGCGTGCCATGTTCGGTTATCTTTTCCCCCAGCATCTTGGCGTATTCCTGCGCATGGAGTGGCATGAAAGGCGCGCCAAAGCAGTGCGAGAATGTCTCTTTTGGCTCGGTGATGCCACGTTCTGTCCCTGCTAGCTTGCTTGTATAGCCGGACATGAAATGATACATCGCGCTTTCTTTTGTCAGCCTTGCAATAGGAGGCATTACTCCAAACGCATCTGCTGTCAGAAACACGATCACCTTTGGATGGCCGGCGACGCTTGGGATTATCGCGCCATCGATGTAGTCAAGAGGATATGCGACTCGCGTATTTTCAGTGAGGCTTCCATCGTCGAAATCCGGCTCCCTGCTGCCGTCGCGCATGACGACATTTTCCATGACAGAGCCAAAGCGTATTGCATTCCAGATCTGCGGTTCCTTTTCCTGCTTTAGGTTGATGCACTTGGCGTAGCAGCCTCCTTCAAAGTTGAACACACCGCTGTCGGACCAGCCATGCTCGTCGTCGCCTACCAGCCGGCGATCAGGGTCTGCGGACAGAGTAGTCTTGCCGGTGCCAGACAGCCCAAAGAATAGCGCGGTGTCACCACTCTCGCCAACATTGGCAGAGCAGTGCATCGGGAATACGCCTTTCCTTGGCAGGAGGAAGTTCATGATTGAAAACATGGCCTTCTTGATCTCGCCAGCGTACGAAGTCGAGCCGATAAGGACGAGCTTTTTCTTAAAGTTGATGATGATAAAAGTCTCAGTCCTTGTGCCTTCCTCTTCTGGAATGGCGGCAAAGTCGTCACATGAGATTAGCGTGAATTCGGGTTTGTAGTCCTCTAGCTCCTCTCCAGTTGGCCGGATAAAGAGCTGCCTGGCAAAGAGGTTGTGCCACGCCCTGTTGTTGATAACCCTTATCGGCAGCCGGTGATCAGTGTCTGCGCCTACAAAGCCGTCAAAGATAAAGAACTCCTTGTCCTCTATGTGTTTTTTCATCCTGCGGAATATCTTGTCAAAATTTTCTTCAGAGATAGGATGGTTGACCTTGCCCCAGTTGACAGAGTTGTGGGTTACTTCGTCGTCCACAATGTACTTGTCATCCGGCGATCTGCCGGTGAACCTGCCTGTCTTGACAGAAAGAGCACCAGTAGAGGAAAGAATACCTTCATTTCTAACAATTATCTGCTCGACCATTGACGGAACTGACAGATTGCGATGAATCCTGCCGAGCTTGATATCCATCTCTGCGAGCTGTTTCATAGGCTTTGCAGTTATAATCTTTGGGTTGTCTCCGACGAGCATATAATTCTACTACTGTCAGTAAGGAGTAGATTTAATGGATTGACGACAATAATAATAGAAGAGTACTCCTCCTATTTCTTATCCTTGTGCGACTTATCTGGTTCTGATAGAGGATCTTTTCTTCACAACTGGAGTGCCGTAGCGAGATTTGAGTGTCGAGATGAAGCGGTTGATTTCGTCTGGCGTCAGCAGTACCATGTCCAAATCGGGAGACAAGCTTTGTGTGAGTGAAAGCTGGTAGCTTAAAAAGATTTTTGGACTATTTACGCTTCGTTTTAGCCTAGATGGCAAAGTTTTAGCTGATAGCTGCAGGCAATGCGGGCGGGCGCAGCTATCGCTGCTTTAGCGCGCTCCGGATCTCGCCGGCCTTGTTTGCGAGAATATCAAGGAACTCTGCAAACTCGTCCTCCGTGGCGTTTCTCTTGAGAGCGCGCCTTGTTTGGTAGTGAAATGAGTTATAGATGCGTCCTATCGCAATGCCAAACGCAAAATCGTCCTGGCTGCCGACTGGGATGTGCTCAAGGCTCTGCTGGATCTTTGCTATTTCAGCTGTGCTAGATATGGCTTCATCTATCTTGGCAAGGACGGCCTTCTTTACCCGGGCATCCATTGGCAGTGTGTCGATGTTTGCAGTATTAAAAGAATGTGTACTAGTACAGGGTTCGCCGTCCGCCACTTCCACCACAATCGGTGCAGAGGACACTCCCAAATCCGTTGCAATTGAGACATTTCTGCCAGCCCGGCATGGTTTTGCCAGAGCCGCCGCAAGTAAAGCAGGTCTTCCTCCCATTGTTACAAAAAGTGCATTTTTTCCAAGTTTGATTGCTTGACATTATCCTACCATATCTTGAGGGCAAAATACATCTACTTCAAAGTATCGGCAGAGCTAAAGTGTTTAGAATAATCCGTAGCGCGACGACTTGAGGTCAGATAGCAGGCTAAAGTGGATCTTGTCTTCGACGTTCTTCTTTTTCGTCTGCCCATTGAGCCAGTTGACAAACTTTTGCTCAAGCGAGTCGCCTTTTACCTTCAAGATGTCACTATCTGGCAGCTGCGCAAGCCGTTTAACGACTGACATATTTACAGATAGCATGTAAAAGTTCCAGCCAAAGGTGTACTCTGCAGAGCCGAGATGAAAGTCTGACTCTTGCGCATGGACAAGTTTCAATGCATCACTCAGGATAGTTTCAATTATTCGAGCATCGGGTTCTGTCGACGCTGCCTGCATGACTATCCTGCCTGGATCAAACTCGTCCATTGTTGACTAATAGGCGCTCTTGCTATTTCTGCTCTTTTATCATGCCTGCCAGATCTATGCTAAAGAACTCTCGTAGTATCCCCACATAGCTTTGTACAGGCGGCGGGATTTCATCTTCACACGCGACTCCCATGTTCCACGCGTTTATCCATATGACCATACCCTGCAGCATGTTGACGAATCGGCGATAGCTGTCTGGAACTACTTCAAGCGCGTCAATGTATCGCTCTGCAAGAAGCCAGGCAGCTGTAAAATCGATGCAGTCGGTATGGTAGATCGCCCGTATCTGCTGCTTTATCGACTTGGCGCGCTTGAACGGCTTTTTACATACAAAGAACGGAAAGTCAACCTTGTCAGGAAGAGTTATGCCAAGGGGGGCCCAGAGCGTTATGACTCTTGCCCCGTCTTTCAGGTTTTTCTTGAACCTCTTCATCATTTCATCGACCATCTCTGGGTCATTGAACCAAAAGAGCAGGACTGTTGCTTCTGAAATATCGGCTTTTCGGATGTCTGAATTTATTATTTCAGCATTTTTGATGCCCGCGATATTCTTGCGCGCCTTGGCCGTAGTTGCCTTGCTAATTTCTATGCCTATTGATTTTTTTACTCCAAACTCTTTTGCAGCTATAGCAACAGCGTTGCCTTCGCCGCATCCAAGGTGGTAAAAAACATCACTTTTTCTCAGCTTTGCAAACTTGAATATCTTTCTGATGACGTTGTCAGGAAGCGAAATAGCGTCGCCACGGACTATTGATTGCGGCAGTGAAGAGAGCAGCTCGTCTATTTCCAACTGTATACATGTTTCATGCCGGATAATAAAAAGTAAGGTTTATGCTGTATTATTATACCCGGCCGCGTCATAATGAAGGCATGACAGTGCATGCGGAGATCAGCATTGTGCCAATTTCAAAAAGTCATAACACAAGCATGAGCAAAGAGGTAGCCGCTGCATTTGACGCTATTCGCAAAATAAAAAATGTCAAGGCCACCCTTACGGCACTAGGCACGCAGATCGAGGCAAAGGATCTAGAAAGCGTGCTGCAAGCAGTTGATGCAGCTCATCTGGCTGCAAAATCCGCAGGGGCCAGACGCGTCATATCCACGGTAAGGATAGACGAGCGCCTTGACAAGTCACAGACTCTGCAGGACAAAATAAGATCAGTAAAGCGAAAGCTAGACAAGTAAAAACAGGTTTTGGCTGTGGCTATCGAAACAACCTTCCTGCACGTAATGATCTCGCTTGGCATACTGCTCTTTGCAGCCAAATTGATGGCGGAACTGTTCCACAGGATAAAGCTACCAGTTGTACTGGGCGAGCTGCTAGCAGGCATAATCGTAGGGCCGTTTGCAATAGGCAGCCTGCCATTGTTCAATGGTGAGCCGCTTGTCGTCCTTGACGAGACAGTGCGCCATATAGGCGAGATATCGGCAGTGGTCATACTTTTTGTTGCCGGCTTGCACATAACCCCCAGAGAATTTCTGAAGGGAGGGGCGGCATCATTCACTGTTGGTTCGATAGGTGTGATCGTGCCCTTTTTCGTAGGATATTACGTCTTTACGGCGTACGGCCTTGGGGCTTTGCAGTCGATGCTTGTTGCAACCGCCCTGACCGCAACTAGCATCGCAATTTCCATCCAGGTACTGACAGAGCTTGGGAGGATGCAGTCGAAGGAAGCCCGGCTGATTCTTGGCGCTGCCATAGTTGACGACATTTTAGCCATTGCCGCACTTTCAGTAGTCACCACTATGGTGCAGACGGGCAACACTGCGCCAGACGTTATCGAGATCGCTTTTCTCATCCTCAAGATACTTGGCATTTTCGCAGCGCTTCTTGTCGGCGCGGTGTTGATCGTGCCTAGGATTCTGCATGTTGAAAAGCTCAAGTCAAAAGGCAGCATCGAAGGAGTTGCCACCGCGTCATTCTTTGCAGCGGCCGGCATCGCGGCGTTTGTGGGCCTATCGCCAATAGTCGGCTCGTTTGCCGTTGGTATGGCGGTCGCAAGTACCAGAGTGATCAAGAGGATAGAAGAATATGTCGACAAGCTTGAAATAATTTTCGCGCCGCTGTTCTTTGCCATCATTGGCGCGCAGGTAGACCTCCGCGGCGTCAACCTGAACGTGCTCTACCTCACGGGCGCGATAGTGGCGGTAGCAGTAGTCACAAAGCTGGTTGGCTGCGGGCTACCTGCCATGATATTTCTCAAAGACAGGAACAAGTCAATGAAGGTTGGGATAGGTATGGTGTCAAGGGGCGAAGTTGGGCTGATAGTAGCAGGTGTTGGAGCCGCGGCCGGAGCCCTTTCGGCAGACATTTACACAGCAGTCATCATAATGGTTGCAGTCACCACGATAATTACGCCACTATGGCTCAAGGTTGCCTACAGAAAAGATCCGCCGGAGCCAGCTGCAATAGAAAAAGAAGAAGAGATGTAGTTATACTTCCACGTACACTGTGCCACTTTCCACAGTCACATTATACTTGCCAAGA
>JAJPDY010000030.1 GCA_023252395.1 Nitrososphaera sp.
GAAGAAAGGATTATACAAAAGATGGACTCGACTTTTCCAAATGACAGCATTAAGAGATCTGATGGATGGCAAAGTCATATCATGTGATGATGATCAAGTTATTATTTTTAAAGATGGTAAACAATTCCAGATTGAATTTAATTCCTACAAACTTCGAGAAATAAACAAACAACAATAACAGGTCTTACACCTACATGCTACTTTGATATTCTACAGCTTGATGGAAGCCGATTGTAGTCAAAAATAATGACAGACGAATCTATATCATTCCAAATAACCTCTGAGTGAGAGGGAGATTATTGATACATGAAAGCTATATGCAATAATTGCAAATTCGAAGTTTTAGGAGCTGACCGGGAAGAGCTAGATGATAACTACAGGGGTCATGCCATGACTTTTGGTCATGCTGGGTTCTGCATAGTTAACTATGACTAGAATTGAAAGCAGCTAGTTATGAGCCCGTGCTCTTGCCAAAGGTTAAGCCCAGATAATGTTGAATAATAAAAAAGAGAGTACTGCGAATGTTTGTCAGAACGCAGTAACTTGCCGGTTCGCTTTATGAAGCAGGTGCCGAACTGTCGACGACTTCGGCTGTAGCGAACCTTGGTCCGACCTGACTGATTCGGATCTTTGCGTTCTGACCTACCTTGCCGTCCTTTACAAAGATAACAAATCCTTGTATCCTTGCAATACCGTCGCCCTTGCGGCTGATTTCCGTGATCTGTACGTCGTATTCCTTGCCAGTTTCAACTGGTTTTGGACCAAAGTTGTCGTCTCTTCTTCCGTAACTCATACGTAGCACAAATCATGCAATATCCATATATAAATTAAAAGCCGAATGCTACGATCCTATTCTCATCCCATCGTCGCATATGGAACGCAGGCATTCTATTGCCGAAAGCACCGCAAGAAAACTTGTCTTTGGGTTTCCTGGGCTAGGAACATTGTTGACTGTTATGTGGAACTCGCCAAAGCTGCCTGTTGCAACTATCTCGTGCTGGTTCGTAGTCGCTGCAGGGTCTGCCACTATTCTCACCATAGTCCTGTCAACTCCAATTCCTGCAAGGCTCAACACTGCCGCGACGTTGACATTTGCCGGAAACGCCCTGACAGCTTCTGATGCAGGACCCTCATACACTATTGTCCTTTTTGCAATATCCTCGAGCTTGATCTTGCTTGTCTCAAAAAATGGGGCGCCTGCCAGAGCTTTTGGGCTTTTTGTCGTGGTAAGAGCTACAGATTCGAGGAGGTGCTTTACGCTTCTTATTGCGTCAATTCCTGCTATCGCTCCCGTAGGCACATAAATCCTGCATCCTTTTTTTGAGGCAATTTGTACAAGCTCTGAAAGGAAAGCCTCGTCGGCAAGGGCGCCAACGCTCATGACCATCATGTCCTTGCCTGCTTCAAGTATAATCTTGCCAAATTTTCTGACCGCATCCTGAGATGCCGCCTCTACAACAATGTCAATATCAGAAGAGACAAACTTGGCAAAGTCAGAATAATCGTCAGGGCTGCTTTGCATTTTTGATTTCAGGCTCTGTGTGCTACTCTCGATTACGTCAAAGAGAGACACAAGTGACGCGTTAGGTATCTTACCTGCGTCAACAGCTATCGCAAGTTGGCTTCCAATCGTGCCGCAGCCGAGAAGCCCTACTCTTTTCTCTGGCATCTAGTATGACAAAAGGAGAGTGGGAGAATTTTTACTTACCTTCTGCCTCGGCGCTCTGGCTTCTTTTGGCCTGGCAGCCTCTTCTTTTCAAACCGTTTGACAAAATTATCCTTATTTCGGAGTTTAGAAATTGGGCTCAAGCGTGGCTTGCCCTGAATTTTTGGAGTCTGGCCTCTTACCTTGCCGGCCTTTGTGAGTGATCCGTGTGTTGGCATTAATCTTCGTTACAGGATGGAGCCTGTGAATATTTATATTTGTATGCTTGCACCTGACTTGTTTTATGCTTGCAAAGTGGCAAGTATTGCCTGCAATTTTGATTTCAAGGGCAGCGATCTCCTCGATTATACTACTTTAAATGTAGAACCTATAGATCATTTATTGTTTATCAACAGACATGACTATGCTAGATCTTGACTTCAAGAGGCAGGTCCTCGCACTGAAGAAGCAAAAGAACGCCGTTATTCTGGCGCACAACTACCAGCTGCCAGAAGTGCAGGACGTAGCTGACCTCATAGGCGACTCGCTTGCGTTGTCAAAGAACGCGGCAACGACAGACGCAGACGTGATTGTTTTTTGTGGAGTACACTTTATGGCAGAGACCGCTTCGATCCTCTGTCCCGACAAGAAGGTTCTGATACCTGACTTGGAAGCGGGATGCTCGCTTGCCTCGACTATAAACGCCAGCGAGTTGCAGGCATGGAAGCAAGAACACCCTGACGCTATGGTAGTGAGCTACGTCAACACCACTGCCGAGGTCAAGGCGCTTTCTGACTATTGCTGCACGTCTTCAAACGCAGTCAAGGTGGTAAACAGCATTCCAAAAGACAGAGAAGTGCTGTTCTTGCCAGACCTGTTCCTTGGGTCGTACGTGGCAGAAGTGACAAAGAGAAAGAACATGTACATATGGCCGGGCGAATGCCATGTGCATGCAGGCATCAAGGCAGAGGACATCAACGAGATGCTTGCCACCTTCAAAAACGCAGACTTTCTCGTTCACCCTGAATGCAGCTGCACCTCTTCAACAATGTACCACATGTCAAAGGGCGACTTGAGCAAGTCTGGTCATATCCTGTCCACCGAAGGCATGATGAAGCATGCCAAGGCGTCAGACGCCAAGCAGTTCGTGGTTGCCACCGAAACCGGCATACTATACAGGATGCAGAAGGAGAATCCTGACAAGGAGTTCATACCAATAAAGCGCGACGCGGTCTGCAAGTACATGAAAAAGATCACGCTAGAGAAAGTGTACAATTCGCTTGCGCACAATGTCTATGAAGTAAAGGTGCCAAAGGATGTTGCAGATAAGGCAAGGCTTGCAATCGACCGCATGCTGGCAATATCCTAGGTTATTTCAAGGCTGAAATCGACTGCCCGGGCGGAATGTGTTATGTAGCCAAGCGAGATAAAGTCAGGCTTGGCTCTTGCATACTGCCCAATATTTTTTGGGTTGACTCCTCCCGAAATTTCTATTTTTACTTTCTTGCGCAACCCCATTTTTGCAATCTGCTTTATGGTACCTGCAGCTTGCTTTGGCGTAAAGTTGTCAAGCATGACAACATCTGCCCCTGAATAAATCGCGGCAATCGCTTCGGCCTTGTTTTTCGCTTCGCATTCGACCTTTATGGACGAGCCGACGCTCTTTTTTGCAAGCCCTATGCATTCTTCTGGCGAGCCAACAAGTGCAAGGTGGTTGTCCTTTATCAGGACCATATCATCGAGCCTCATCCTGTGAGTGCCACCACCGCCCATGACCACCGCCTTTTTGTCAAAATAGCGCAATCCCGGGGCTGTCTTGCGCGTAGCTAATATCTGGACTCCTTTTGCTGCATCTGCGAGCCGCCTTGTTTCGGTGGCAATGCCACTCATCCTCATTATGAGATTGAGCGCGGTCCTCTCTGCCTTTAAAATAGAGCGGGCGTTGCCTGTAATTACCATAACTCGCTTGCCTTTTCCAACCTTTGCGCCATCCTTGACCAAAGCCTTGCCTGTGCAGCCGCAGATGTCAAAAATCAAGGCAGCCTCTTCAAGGCCGCAAACTATTGCAGGTGTGCTGGACTTGCATACAATTTCTGCTTTTGCCTCGCGGCCTGCAGGAATAATACTTTCACTTGTAATGTCGCCTGCACCAATGTCTTCTTGGAGAAAACTTGCAAGCATTTCACGGACATTTAGAAATGTCTGCAGATCCTGCAATCTATGAAACCTTCAGGGCATACTTGTTTGGAGTAGTGATGTCAAGTGTCTTGGCAACTTGGGACTTGGCTGGCTCAAAGACAAGTATGATGCCTGACCAGTCGGGGCTCAGGTCGGTTGACTTGCAGTTTGGGCAGACCTTGCCTGCTGTTACTGTCTTGCATTTTCTGCACGCCTTTTCCTTGGCCAACTACTTTTTGTCCCCTCCAGATTTCTTTTCCTTTGGAGCCGCAGCGGCTGGCTTGTCGCCTCCCGCCTTTGCCTTCTTGATTTCCTCTGCGATCCACTCTACTGCGCCAAGGAATGGCTGCCTGCACGTAATGCCTATCTTGCCCATGCCCGCGCCCTTGCCGAGGCTGACAGCAGTGATTCTTGCCCTGAGCTTTGATCCAATCTTTAGAGATCTTGCCGTCTGGTTTGCAACTATTACTCCCTGCTTGACGTCGCTCTTTAGGTAATCGTCGGTAATCTGCGAAAGGTGGAGCAGCGCGTCAGTCGGGCCGATCCTGACAAAGGCGCCAAAGTCAGTAATCTCGACAACTTCGCCTTCGACTATTTCTTGCAATTTTGGATAGAATGTGAGTGCCTTGAACGTCACCTTGTGGTATGTCGCGCCGTCGCCGGCGACAAGCTTGCCGACAGAACTCGTATCGGCATCGGTTATCATAATGACATAGCCAACTTCCGGGCTTATCATGCTCTCGTATTTTTCCTTGAGTATCTGTATAGCCGCGTCTTTGAGGGAATGAGTCAGCCTGTTTGGCGGGATCCTGACAACATCGCTCATATGCACTATGGCAAACATAATACACGCACTCTAGATTTGGAGGTCATTATGAACTTTTGCTTTATAAGCACTTTTACCTGCTGCCAACCCTCTGCATCTCGCACTTTACTGACGAGTCGGTTACCTCAAAGGTGGCGTTTATTCCAAGGGTGTTTCTCAGGCCCGCCTGCAAATAGCCTTCAAGAAACCTCGAGCCGTTCCTGCCAAGCCTGTGGCGTACCACTATGGTCCTGCCGTCTGGATTTTGTTTCTCGTCATAGGTTCCAAGGTGGCCGTACCTGCAGATCGCCTTTTCGATGTATTCCATGACAGCCTTTTCAGTCATCTCTTTCTTCCAGAAAATCACAGTGTCCGATAGAACTGTCCCTCCAAGCTTTATGCCAAGCTTGTAAACCTCCTCTTCATCCATTTGCTCAAAGAGCGAAGTAAGGATCTCGCGGTTTACCACCACCATGTCTATCTTTGAAAGGTAGCGAGTGAATTCAGAATATCTCTTTAGTATTATGCCTACTAGCGCATTTACGGATATTCCCATCCTATCTGCCTCTTCATCAAGCACGCTTAGCACGTCAGTTTCAAACCTAAATGACCTCGTGATTGATGTGTGCGCGTTCTCTAGTACTGGCATCGTAAACATCTTCAATATATGCCGTTTAAAGGGCACGCTTCTGTGTTATAATAAAGTGTTATGTAGCAACTTGCAGTACACTGCAACACTTGTTGCGTTATTGTATACATGGGCCTTAAATGAAATCGTCACTCACATTTGCGGTATGAGTTACAAGCTTGCTTCGGAAGCAACGGACGTATGTGCGCTATGCAATAGCACTGCAATTGTCTTTGACTCTGAAACAAGTGAGGCAATTTGTTCTTCTTGCGGTATGGTAGTCAAGGACAACATCGAGTCGATGGGTCCGGAATGGAGGACATACTCTGGCGAGGATATTGAAAGCAAGAGCCGGACAGGGATGCCCTCTTCACTGGCATTTCATGACATGGGTCTCTCTACGTTCATTTCATACTCTAATGTCGATGCAAACGGAGTCGCGATAAGCGCAGAGCAGAGAAGCAAAGTCCAGAGGATGCGCAGATGGAACAAGATTTCAAGCAACAACAGAAGCTATCACCGTAACCTGAAAAACGCGTTTGCCATATTGAGCACGATAAAGGACAAGCTGTCGCTTAGCGACACACTCATCGAAAAGGCTGCCTACAACTATAGAAAGGCACTTGACAAGCGTATAATCAAGGGCCGCTCGATAAGAGCCCTGATAGTGGCTGCCGTCTATGCGGCTTGCCGCGATCTGTCGATTCCAAGGACGCTTGAAGAGATATCAGTCGCCGCAAACACAGACGCAATATTTGCTGGCAAGTGCTACCGGCTGCTTGTGCAAAATCTAGATCTACAACTGCCAGTAATTGACTCAAACAAGTACCTGGCAAGGATAGCAAACAAGGCCAAGGTGAGTGAAAAGACCTACCGGACAGCGCTTGACATGCTATCGACCATAAAAGAAAACCCTGTTGCGCATGGCAAGGATCCTAACGCGCTAGCGGTGGCAGTGCTATATGCAGGATGCCTGAGGGAAGGAGAGAACGTAAGTCAGGCCCAGATCGCAGTTGCCGGCGACATTAGCATCGTTACTCTGAGAAAGAGATTCCAAGACGTAAGAAAAATCTTCCCCTCTTAACTTTTTGTTCATTCTGCGCCATTACTTACTAACAGATCTATGTTCAATAATGATAAATAGGTAGTTACTTCTATAATTCCTAATGCCGCGACCATGTCACTTTGACCTTACAGCAGACGAGCCAGAAAGGGCGATGAAATTCTACAAAGACATCTTTGGATGGAAGTTCGAAAAATGGGACGGACCAATGGAGTACTGGATGGTAACAACCGGGACCAAGAAGGAAAAGGGAATCAATGGTGGATTATCAAAGAGGGGCAAGGAAGGAATGCCCAACATGAATACAATTGATGTCCCTTCGGTTGACAAGTTTACAAAGAAAATCCAAGACAAGGGTGGCAAGATCCTGATGCCAAAGATGGCAATACCAGGAGTCGGATGGTTTGCAACCTGTCAAGACACCGAAGGAAATATCTTTGGAATAATCGAAGAAAACAAGAAGGCAAAGTAGTTTTTGCCGATCCTTTTCTTCATTTTTTGAACTTTTATGCTGCATCTTTCTGTAGGACCTTTATAAGTTGCAATTCTGGCTGAGAAACGATGATTTAAATACGGTAAAGCCAAATTTTTCATATAATGGTAACCGTCGATCAGGTTCTCAGCTCGCTCAAAAAGGTTGTAGACCCTGAGCTTCACAAAGACATAGTTTCAATGGGAATGATAAAAGATCTCTCGATAAATGATAGCAAGGTCGCTTTTACGCTAGAGCTTACTACTCCCGCATGCCCCTTTAACAGCGACATCGAGCGCGATGTTCGCTCAGCGATGGCTAGCCTTGGAGTGCAGGACCTGAGCATGAAAGTCACCGCCCGCGTCATGGAAGGGCGCGCGCTTTCAATGGACGAATTGCTGCCGGGCGTCAAGAACATTGTGGCCGTTGCAAGCGGCAAAGGTGGGGTTGGCAAGACCACGGTTTCAGTCAACCTTGCGATTGCTCTGGCAAGGACAGGCGCAAAAGTGGGGCTGCTTGATGCTGACATTTATGGTCCAAGTGTTCCTCTGATGATGGGGCTCAAGGCGTCGCCAGAAGTTGTCAACAACAAGATCCAGCCGCCAGAAGTCGATGGCGTAAAGGTAATTTCTATGGGCTTTTTCTACGAGCAATCGCAGCAGGCCGGCATATACAGAGGGCCGATTGTTTCAGGAATTGTCAAGCAGTTCCTGACAGACGTCAACTGGGGCGAGCTTGACTACCTCATAATCGACCTTCCGCCAGGCACGGGCGACGCTCCGCTGACAATAGCCCAGACGATACCAATCACGGGCATCTTGATTGTCACCACGCCACAGGATGTTGCCATGAACGTGGCAGTCAAGGCTATTGGGATGTTTAACAAGCTCAACGTGCCGATAATCGGGGTGGTGGAAAACATGAGCTATCTCAAGTGCCCTCACTGCAATGACCAGATCTACCTCTTTGGTCAGGGCGGCGGCAAAAAGATAAGCGAAGATTTCAAGATCCCATTCATAGGCGAAATTCCGCTGCACCCCGGCATCAGGGAAGGAAGCGACACTGGCAAGCCTGCAGTGGTGTCAGAACCCCAATCCGTGCAAGCCGACGCGTTCAGCAAGGCTGCAAAAGTAGTTGCCGGCAGGATAAGCATCATCGCATCTGAAATGAAGGCGCAGGAAGAAGCTGAAAGCAAAAAGGAATAGTTAATGCCGATAAGCCCTAAAGATGCACAATTCTTAAAACAACCTTTTGGGACTCTTGTTGCAGACAAGGACGTAACTCTGCAGAAAATTTCTTTAGCGCTAAAAGGCGCCAAGAAAGTCATATCAGTGGGCGACGCGACGACTGAGCGCCTCGTCTCTTTTGGTATAACGCCTGATGTCGCAGTTATCGACGGAAAAGAGCGCAGGTCAAAGCGGGACTACCCTAACTACAAAGCTAGAGAATTGCGATGTGTAAACCCAAGTGGCGTCATTTCCAAAGATGCCGTCGCCGCCTTGCAAGATGCTCTGAAATTGCGGCCTCCAACAAGAGTCATTGTAGATGGAGAAGAGGATCTGTTGGCGCTGCCGATTTTCACAATGGCGCCGATAGGCTCTGTAGTTCTCTATGGCCAGCCACTTGAAGGGTTGGTGATAGTTGAAATCACTTCTGCAAAACAAAAGCAAGCCAAAGACTTAATGGATAGAATTGGTTTCGATTAATGCAGGGGATGAAGATGTGGTGGCTGTATGATCTAGATGATTATGTATACCAATTTCTGACCCCTACTTATTTATCGCAACCACAGCCGTCGTTGCCTAGATCGTAGCGGCGGATGTTGTACTTTTTCATACAATCAGGGCAGGCGCTCTGGCCAAAAGCTATCTTGGCGTTGCAAAAAGCACACGCTGCAGTGTCGACGGAAGTTTCCAACAAATGCAATCAGGGCAAGATGCTTTTTAAATCTTGCCTGTCACATTGGGGCTATTAAAATTCGGGGCCTGTTTGGCGTGTTGTGATGGCATTTTTTGCCGCACAGAGGACAGTTCTTCCTGTCAAGGAAGACGCACTGGCAAATGTGGGATTTCATATAACTCTCGGCGGCCTTGGTGAATTCACCTGTGCCGTTGCAAAACGGACAATCAGAATCGGTAATTTCTATCGCGCCCTTGCCAGAACAAACCGGACAGTTCTGCTGGACATTGGACTGAGCCATCTCTCCATAGGTGGATTATACTATAATATAATGATTATCGATTGTTAAACAACCTCATTATAGATTTCTAACCTGAAGATTCATTACTCTTATTACGATTGCTGGCTGCTTCTGTCCTGCTAACTCTTAAAAACAATAAGATTGTATTATAACTTAGTCTACTATGATAGAACGAGAAAATATTCGTATATCTAACAACTGCTTGATTTGTTCAGGCCGGGGATTTATCGCACTGCTGGATAATATGCAATGTTCCTTCTGCAATGGCACCGGCGAGTATACTAAAGCAGCTGACAGCTACATGAAGGTTCATGCGTGCCAGTGCTTTGTAACTGTTGAAAGGAGAGAATGTCCCCTTTGTGGCGAGAGATGTCATCATACCACAAATAACAAGCCTACGATAGAACTCGC
>JAJPDY010000159.1 GCA_023252395.1 Nitrososphaera sp.
GGTATTTTTTCCGCAAATCAGGTATCACTTTGTAGAGACTGTGCACATGAATTAGATCATAATTTCCTGCTTCTTTTGCCACCAGTTTTAGAAACGCCTTGCCGTCCATGTCAAGCAACGGCTCGCCATAAAACTGCGAAATGCCAAACGGGTCATAGCCGGCGCGCTTTAATATCCTGACTTTATGCCCCTGCCTTCGGTGGTGCTTTGCGAGTATGCACGCAACCCCTGCTTGGTCCCAGACATGCAGTATCCTCAAGCGGTTTCACTTACAAACGCCTTGATGGGGTTTGTGACGTAGCGCTTGATTCGCTTGTGCTGTATGCTGCTAAGGTAAGAGCGAAGCTCTGGGTCATACGTTTCAACGTCGCTGCTCATGTATCCCCTGATCATGTAAAACCCTCCCTTTGGGTGCCGAAGCGACACGAGGCCGATCCTTGCGGCAGAGTAGAGCCTGCTGTAACCGAGTGCTTTGAGCGACTTGCCGTACGACACATACACGCTCTTTTTGTAGTTCCTGCCAGTCTTTCGCAGGGTCTGAGTCGGCAGGTTATTCAGCACTTTTACCCTGTAGCCCAGCTGCTGCGCCTTTAACAAGAGATAAGTCTCAAAGCCGTAATTTTCAGGATACCTAAAGCCGATCCCACTCCAGAAATCTGCTCGCACCATTCTGCCAGAGCCGCGTGGAACCACGCTTCGCTCGCCTGCTATCTGGCCGGAGCATACCGCGATGTTTCTGTCAGTCGTCATCAGGTCAAGCACGGTAGTTACATAATTTGGAGGAAGAACGTGGTCGGCCCCAAGTATCATGACATAATCATCGTCATTGCCATAGCCCTGCTCTTGCAGCCGCGCAAGGCCGCGGTTAATCACGCCTGCAAGCACTGGCGTGCCTAGCACATTGTACCCCCTGTCCGGCATTGCAATGACTTCTGCGCCGGCGGCAGAAGCAACTTCAGCGGTCTTGTCAGTCGAGCCGTCGTTGACGACAACCACCTTGCTTGGCCTCGTGTACTGGTCAAAGAGCGCTTTGAGAGTCGTGCCGATAAAATTTTCTTCGTTCCTTGCAGGTATTACTGCAGCTACGCGCTGGCCCACGTAAATTGTGCAAGCAGATTTTATTTAGTGGTTAACGACGATTCTACTGAAAGTATCAGGAGTATCTTTTTTCAAGGTCCATGTATTTTTGCAGGTCAACGAACTGGTTAAAGTCCTTGAACGTGACCATCATCTTCTTTGTCTCTTTCGTGGCTCCAGTTCTCTTCAGCTCTGTCAGAACTTCCCTCATGGCAAAAGTCGCGCTGTAGAGCGCAGACAGCGGGAACACTGCCACCCTATAGCCTATCTTTAGCAGCTCTTTTGCCGGAAGGGTTGGCGTGACACCATCCTCTATCATGTTTGCCACAAGCGGAGCGTCAATCTCGTCAGCCACCTTTTTCAATTCTTCAATCGATCTTGGGGCTTCAACAAATATGACGTCAGCGCCTGCCTTTCTGTACGCCTTGCCGCGCTCTATCGCTTCATCAAGCCCTATCGGGGCGCGGGCATCTGTCCTGGCCACGATGATAAAGTCCTTGCTCTTGCGCGCTTCAACCGCAGCCCTGAGCTTTGGAAGATAGTCATCCTTTGGGATGACATCTTTTCCTGCCATGTGGCCGCACCTCTTTGGCCATATCTGGTCTTCAAGGAATATCCCTGCCGCGCCAAAGCTTTCAAGATCCTTGACAAGGCGCCAGACGTTCAGCGGGTTGCCATAGCCCGTGTCGGCATCAACTATGACAGGCACATTTACTGCCCTGATTATCCGCCTTGCATTGTCCACAGTCTCGCCGGCGTTAAGGAACCCAAAGTCTGGCATCCCAAGCAGCGCAGCTGAGGAGCCGTATCCTGTCTGGAACATTGCCTCAAAGCCCACCTGCTCTGCAATCCTTGCGCTCAAGGCGTCAAAAACACCGGGTAACACGATTATCTTGTTCTTGTCTTCAAGCTGCTCTCTTAGCGACAACTTTTTCTTTTGCATGAATGAGTGAGGAAGAAAGAGAATATTATATTAGCTTTCCACCGGCCATTCGCCGGGAGTTATCAATTCCACAAGGTTGCCGGCTGGGTCGCGAAAGTAAAGCGACTTGGCTCCTTTCCAGTCAACTTGCTTTTCCATTGGAATGTTGTTTTTAGCCAGCAGTTCTTTCCAGCGCTGATAGTCGTGTCCTTCAATTTCCATCGCAAAGTGTACGCTCGCCGGCGGAGTCGCCGCGCCATGCGTCGGCAGCTTGTCATTATCAACGCTGGTTCTGGCAGGGTTGAATACCAAGAGCATGCTCTTGCCTGCTTTAAGGAAAATGAGCTTGTCATTTTCTTCTTCAACCAGAGGCAATCCAAGGATGTCGACATAGAATTTTTTCATGCTGCCAAGATCGGAAGAATAGATGCATGTCTCGACGATCTTGTTTATCTTCATGATTGCTGTTCTTGCTGTGGCTCTTGTTCTATAGGCTTTGCTTCATAGCTGCC
>JAJPDY010000031.1 GCA_023252395.1 Nitrososphaera sp.
CAGATGCAAGGACTTGTGCTCATAAAGCTGGGAGGGTCTGTAATCACCTTCAAGGACAGGCCACTTGCCGCCAATATCGATGCAATAGGCGGCATTTCGCGCACACTGGCTAAACTAAAGGTGCCTGCAATAATCGTCCATGGTGGCGGCTCTTTTGGCCACCATTGGTCTGTACAGTACGACATGCATACCAAGCCTGACAGTTATGACGCCCATGGAGTCTCTGTAGTGCACGAGTCAATGATGGCGCTTAACCAGATAATTGTCAATTCGATGATAAAAGAAGGGCTGAATCCTTATGGCATGACGCCTTCTGTTTTCACGTCAGGCCACAAGCCAATAGCCACAAAAATAAAACAGATTCAAGTCATGGCAAAGTCAAAAGTGATGCCAGTGACGTTTGGCGATGTAGTGCATGTGCAGGAAAGCAAGTATTCGATACTTTCAGGCGACGCGATAATGACGATTCTGGCAAAGGCACTGCGGCCATCAAAGGTGATATTTGCAACAAATGTCGACGGAATCTATAAGGACATGCAGAGCAAAGAGCTTGTCGGCGAGATCAGGGTGGCTGGCAGGAAATCAATTGAATTTTCAAAGGGAGCCGGGGCTGACGTGACAGGAGGAATGCAAAGAAAGGTCACAGAAGCATTTAAGATTGCATCCTGCGGAATGGATGTGTTGATGGTAAATGGGCTTGTGCCGGATCGCATTGCAGAAGCTGTAACAGGCACGCTAAAGGTCGGCACCGTGGTAAAGGGGAGCAAGAAATAGTTGCCAGACGCATCAGACGTGCCTTCAGATATAGAGATAATCAAGCAGCGCAAAAAAGACGGGATCGAGATACCGCTGCAAAAAAATGTACAGGCAAAGGCAACGTCAACGTATCTTGAATATGTAAAGCTGGTGCATAACGCCATGCCAGAGATTGATTACGACGACATTGACACTTCGACAAAGTTCCTCGGCCACAAGTTTTCTGCGCCAATAATCATAGACTCGATGACTGGCGGCACGGACGAAGCAACCATCATCAACGGCAGGCTGGGCGAGCTTGCCGAAAAATATGGGCTTGGCATGGGCCTTGGAAGCCAGAGGGCGGGGCTCAAGAGCGAAGAGCTTGCCGCCACTTATTCAGTTGCAAGAAAGAACGCGCCAAACGCATTTTTGATAGCAAACATTGGCGGCGCGCAGCTTGCAAAGGGGCTGACGATAGACGAGGCAAGAAAGATTGTGAAAATGATCCGCGCAAACGCCTTGGTGGTGCACTTGAACCCACTGCAGGAACTTGTGCAGCCAGAGGGCGAACCTCGTTACAAAGGAGTGCTTGCCAAGATTTCAGAACTTGCAAAAAGCATGGACGTTCCTGTCATAGTCAAGGAAGTTGGCGCAGGGATATCAAAGGAAGTCGCGATAAAACTAGAGATGGCCGGCATTTCTGCAATCAACGTCGCAGGGGCAGGCGGCACGAGCTGGGCCGGTGTTGAAAAGCTGCGGGCTGAGGCAATGAAAGACGACATCAAGACGCACTTGGGTGAGATGTTCTGGGACTGGGGCATCCCGACAGCTGCCAGCCTGATTGAAGTTAGAAAGGCGGTAAAGCTTCCAGTAGTTGCTTCTGGCGGGCTCAGAAACGGGCTTGAAGTTGGAAAATGCGTCGCACTTGGAGCCAGCATGGCTGCAATGGCGTACCCATTCCTTCGAGCTGCTGCCATGTCGCGCGAAAATCTTTTCGCATTTGCCGACACGATAATGGCAGAGCTGAAAAGCACGATGTTCCTTGTTGGCGCCAGAAATATCCCTGCGCTTGCCAGCTCAAGATATATATTGACAGGAGCGCTAGCACAAGAGGTTAGTAGCCGTACATGAAGGCAAGCAGCATCAAAAGTGAGCTGGAATCTTATGCTTCTACTGTTAACGACTTTATACTTGCATCTCTGGATGGCAAGCCCAAGGAGCTCTACCAAGCGTCGTCGCACCTGATACGCACGGGAGGAAAGCGCTTGCGCCCGTTCATGGCAATCAAGAGCTGCGAAATGCTTGGAGGCACGATAAAGCGTGCCCTGCCAGCTGCGGCAGCCGTGGAACTTGTGCACAACTTTACGCTTGTGCATGATGATATTATGGACAACGACGAAATGCGCCACGGAACTGCTACAGTGCATAGGTACTACAGCATGCCACTTGCCATACTTGCCGGCGACATCCTATTTTCAAAGTCATTTGAACTATTGACGTTTAACTGCAGAAAGGTCGGCATTTCAGACAACGACATCACCAACATGGTGGGGCGGCTTTCAAGGGCATGCACTGACATTTGCGAAGGCCAGGCCATTGACATCGGAGTGGCGTCAAGCAGGAAATTCCCAAAGGATGAAGATTATATCAAGATGATTGGCAAAAAGACGGCCGCGCTCTTTGAAGTTTCATGTGCGCTGGGCGCGCTGTCGGCACCAAACCATACTGAGCGCGACGTTGAAAACCTCTCCTCGTTTGGCAGGAACATTGGCACTGCATTCCAGCTTGTAGACGACCTGATAGGCGTAGTGGGCGACCCCAAGCTGACGGGCAAGGCGGCAGGAAACGACATCCGGGAGGGCAAAAAGACGTACCCTATACTACTTGCGATTGACAAGGCCAAGGGCGAAAAAAGGGACAGAATCCATAAGGTCTTTGGCGCAAAGGACAAGGCTTCAAACGCGGACATCCGGGAGGCAGTCAAAGTCATCTCTGACATTGGAATAGAGCAGGATGTGAGAAATGCCGCAAGAAAGTACATGAACGACGCGCTAAAGTCTATAGAAAGTTACGGCGACTCTGACGCCCAGCACTCGCTGCAATTTTCTGCAGATTTTGTAGTGGGCAGGAGTCTGTAGGTACGTGCCAGTTGACGCAGACACTGAGAAGTTCATCAAAGTCATCACACTGAAAAATTCTGTCGAGCACGACGGCAAGGCGCAGTTTGACGCGGTAATCTCAAAATTCATGGGGTCGAGGCCGGAGCAGCGAAGCCAGGCCAAGGCTCTGATACCGGAGATAAAGACAATCGTTCAGGGCATCAATGCGCTGCCGCTAGCCGATCAAAAGTCGCTCCTTGAAGAGCTAGCTCCGGGCGAATCAACAGCCAGCCCGAAAAAGCAGGCTGCAGAGCAGCCGCAACTGCCGCCGCTTGAACGAGCTGTGCATGGCAAAGTAGTTACACGCTTTCCTCCGGAGCCAAATGGCTACCCTCACATTGGGCACGCCAAGGCCGCAATTATTGACGAAGAGTATGCCAGAATGTATGGTGGCAAGCTGATCCTACGCTTTGACGATACCAATCCTACCAAGGAAAAGCTGGAATACTATGACGCCATCCGCGAAGGTCTGGAGTGGCTCGGAGTCAAGCCAGACATTGTAAAGAACACTTCAGATGATATCGAGCTCTTGCACAGTTACGGCAAAAAACTGGTAGAGCTTGGCGGCGCATACGTGTGCACATGCAGCCAAGAAACCATACACGACCTCCGCGCAAAGGGGCTTCCGTGCGAATGCCGGCGCGATCCTGCAACTGCGCTTGAAAGAATTGGCAGAATGTTTGACGGCTCATACGATCAGAACGAAGCCATCATCCGGTTCAAGGGAGACATGGCTGATCAAAACACTGCAATGCGCGACCCTGCGCTATTCAGGATACTTGAGGGCAACCACCCAAAGCTTGGCAACAGGGTGCGGGTCTGGCCCACTTATGATTTTGCAGCTCCTATAGAGGATAGCATTGATGGCGTAACCCACGCCATGAGGACAAAAGAGTACGAGCTTCGAAACGCGCTTTATTTTGCAATACTCGACCGGCTCGGGCTGCGAAAGCCAGAGATGATAGAGTTCTCCCGACTAGAGTTTGAAGGAGTCCCAGTCTCGAAGAGAAAGTTAAAGCCATTGATAGAAGATGGCAAGGTCAAGAGCTGGGACGATCCGCGGCTTCCTACCCTTGCCGCTTTTCGCAGGAGGGGCTTTGTCCCTGAAGCGATACGCAAGTTTGTGCTGTCGCTTGGCATCACGCTTGCCGAAACAAAGCCGCCATTTGAGACGCTTGAAGCGTTCAACAGAAAGATAATCGATCCAATATCTCCAAGATTATTTTTTGTCAAAAACCCTGTTGAAGTGCGCATCGATGGAGCCCAAGAGAAAGAAGTTGTGCTCAAGAACCACCCGACTGACGCTACACTTGGGACTAGAAAGGTGAAAGTGGCTGACACGTTCTACATCACCGGCGACGATGCGGCCAGCCTCAAGGTGGGCGACGAAATCCGCCTCATTGAATTGTACAACATCAAAATAACTGGCATTGACGAGTCGAGCGGCAGCCGCATGATAAAAGCTCAAGTCGGCGGGGACGAGATCAGGCAGTCCATGCCCAAGATACAGTGGATTGCAAAGAATGATATAGTTGAGTACAAAGTTATGATTCCGAAGGAACTCTACAAGGGTGAGGAGTACAACACGAACAGCCTTGAAATTGCGCAAGGGTTTGCAGAATCCTTCGTCTCCTCATTAAAGCCCGACACAAGAGTTCAGTTCGTGCGGTTTGGGTTCTGCAGAATAGACAGCAATAATCAAGCAATAATGACTCATAGGTAATTGACAATGAAGATAGCAAGAATCCGGGACAGCAAGGTAATGGAGACGTACGGCATTATCTCAGACGACGGAAAGCAGATTGTCACAAGATCTGAGATACAGCAGCAGACAGGAATACCAGTCCCGCCAAACATCAAGGACTTTATGTTCAGGGGCTGGCTTGACGAAGTTCGAGAGCACAAGGGCAAGCTAAAGTACGGCCACAAGGTCAGCGACTTGGAACTCTTGGTGCCAATACCAAACCCTCCAAAGATAATCTGCCTCGCGTTTAACTATTTTGATCATGCCCGCGACGCGGGGCTCACGCCCTCAAACGAGCCCGTGATATTCATGAAGCCGCGTACCGCGTTAAACGAGCCCTTTGGGAATGTTATATGCCCGTCGTTTGTCACGCGCCTTGACTACGAGGCAGAACTTGCAGTGGTGATTGGCAGGGAAACAAAAAAGGTGCCGGAAGAAAAGGCGCTTGATTCAGTGTTTGGCTACATGATATTTCACGACGTTTCTGCCCGGGACATACAGTTCAAGGACAAGCAGTTCACGCGCGGCAAGGGGATCGACACGTTTGCCCCGTGCGGCCCGTGGATAACCACCAAAGACGAGGTGCCGGACCCGCAAAAGCTGACCATAACGACCAAGGTGAATGGCGAGGTGCGCCAAAATTCGTCCAGCTCAAACATGGTCCTTCCGATAAGCCGCATAATATCCGCGCTGAGCGTGACTATGACTCTGGAACCGGGTGACATCATTTCTACAGGCACTCCTGCCGGCGTCGCGATGTCCATGAAGGAACCAAAATACCTCAAAGACGGCGACGTGGTAGAAATATCTATAGAAAATCTTGGCACCATAAGGAACCGCATAACGTTCCAGTAACTTTATAGAAAGAAGCCGTGCTGCAAAGCCTTGATTGAAAGACACACGGATGATTACGCCGAGGACGTTCTTTGCGCGCATGAACGAAGGCAGAAGCAGCTGGATGACAGAAGGGCAGCTGGTGAAAGGGTGCGAAGAATTCTTCAAGTCAAACGGCTATGGGCAGCTGGAATTTGACAAGCTCTATGATCAGGGCGATAAAATCTTTAATTCACTTGTAGTGGGCACCAAGGCCAAGGACGGCGGCAATGAAACAATCGCCACATATTTCCGGCCAAAAATAGACCGGTACGACATCAACTTTTTTGGCCTGCTTGAATCCCTGCTGTTTGACATACTGGACAACTATGAAGACACGAACCTGATGCTCGTGACAGACTCGCTTTCGTATACGCCGCTGACAAAGATGGAGGATCTGAGCGTCGGCATCCAGAACCTGATGGACGAAGGGATGTTCCTGCTGTTCTTAAATGACAGGTCAGGCTATGCAATATTTGACGAGTTCAAGAAACTGTCGATGCCGATTCCCGTGTCAGACGGCTAGGAAGGCGGCTGGGACTTTCTTAGCTTTGTTACTTCCTGCTCTAGCATCCTTGCGTAATATTCGTACGACTCGGCAAGCTTGCCCCTGATGTTTGCAAGCTGCATCGACAGATTCAGGGCATCAAGGCAGGTTTCAAGCGATCTCTCTGTAGCAAAGTCGTTCATTGCCTTGTTAAATTGCGCAATGATCTTTTTCTGCTCGCTGCTCTGGTCGTTTATGGTCTTGGTAAGCTGGTCTATCTCGTCAGAGCCGCCAAAACCTCTGTTCTTGAGCCAGTCTGCCATATGTCAGATTGCAGCCAAAATCCAATTAAAACCTGCCTATTTTGTCCCTAGGGGCTGTTACTGATACACACTGAGAATTAATAATGTATTTATTTGCCGTTTCCCGAACTTCACAGGCATATGGTCGTTGACAACAAGGGCAAGCTAACCTACATCCAGGTAATAAAAGAGGACCTTGCCATCTTCCACATAACTCCCGATAATGGCCCAATCCCTGACTTTAAGGCGGGCCAGTTTGTAACGCTTGGCCTCCATGTCCCAAGCGAGGGCAAGATAATCCGCAGGGCGTATTCTATTGCGTCTCCCCCCGAGCAAAAGAAGCGATTTGAGCTGGTCATCCGCTGGGTAAGAAAGCCGGTTCCCGGCAGGCTTACAACCGAGCTCTTTAACAAGAAAGAAGGCGACGAAATCTTGTGGGTCAAGCCGACTGGCATATTTACAATCAATGAAAAAATGGCTGACGGCAGGCCAGACGACAGGAGGATGGTCCTGATAGGCGGAGGAACCGGCCTGGCGCCTTTCATATCATATTCAATGCATCTGCGCGCGATAGGAAGCAAGCGCGAAGTCGTGGTGCTACATGGCGCAAGCTATGTGGACGAATTGAGCTACAAAGACCTCCTGACTTCGCTTGAAGAAGAGAGCCTTGACAAGGGAAAAGACAAGTGGAACTTCCGCTACCGCGCCAGCATCAGCAGGCCACAAGAATGGTTCAACCGGACTTGGGCAGGTCAGAAGGGCAGAGTCGAGTCGTTCCTCCGTCCAAAGGCAGGCAAGGATCTCTCACCGCTTGAAGAGCTGGTAGGCGAAAAGGTGACACCAGAGAACACGTCGTTCTACATATGCGGCTGGCAGGGAACGGTTGATGGGGCGCTTGACTATTTGATTCCAAAGGGCTTTGTCACCGAGCGCAACAAGCGCAAAGACGGAAGCTACGACATCAAATTCGAGTCGTACGGCTAACTCCCTTCTTTTTTAAAGCCTTATATTTTCGTCAATGAGATTGAACAATAATGAGATTTGAATTTGAAGAATTTGCCACGATAGAGGATGTTTTTCTCTATCTAGTCTCTGTTGCGCCATACATGAAGCAGGTCATGCCGATCAGCTCGTACAAGGGCTACATCTTTTCCATAGTGCCGCTGACACCGCTGTCTGGCGATGTCCTGATGATGATATACACAAAGGGCAAGCTCGACTCCGGGCTTGTAGAATTTGACGTGTCAACCAAAAAGTTCAAGACGGTGCCTGCCGTTGAGCGCGCCGACAGGAACTACTTTATCGTACTTGCGCCCAAAGTGGCCACGCTGGCAGACGAAGCTATCAAAGCCTTGGAAGGTTAGAGTCGTGGCGGCGCGGTAGCCGTCACGGACCTTTTGCCCGAGTACCTTGCGACAATATCCTCTGGAAGCTGGCCGTTGAACAGGTCTTTTGACAGCCCGCGCAGGTATCTCATGATTGCCCACGTCCCTGCCTTGATAAGAGCGGCCATGAACACCTTCATCGCCGGCCCGTATGTCTTGTTTCTGATGATGATTGGTATGATGTCGTTTATGACGCGCAGGTTGTGCTCCCAGCATCTCCAGAACAGCGTGAACTGGGCTTCGTTGAGGTTGCCAAAGTGCATAGAGTTCTTTTCAGAAAAGTCCTGGTAGAGCAATGGCGCCACAAGCCCTCTCATGCCAGTCTGCTTAAAGTCCTCGATAAGGTCGATAGTGTATTGTGTCTCATCTGGAGTCTCGTCAGGCCATCCGATAATGAGCGTAAGAGCAGGGAACCAGTTGTTCTGGTTGAGTATCTTGCAGCCATCTCTTACAACTGCACCCCATTCTTCTGGCTGGAATGGCTTTGTCTTTACGCCAAGGTGCTTCTTTACCATCCTCGGGGCGACTGTCTCGATGCCAAGGTTGGTTGCAAGCCACCTGCCGCCGGCTACATTCATGCCGTTAATTTCGGACATCTTTTTAATTAGGTCCGGCGAGGACGCAACTGCAGAAAGCGTCATGTGGGTGGTGCCTACAAAGCGGGCTCCTGTTGACTTTAAGCCGCTCCAGAGCTCGGTGATGGCTTCTGCGTTTGGCACAAAGTCCTTGTTATCGCAACCGTAGAGCAGCATTTCGTCAGACTGGAGCCAGATCGAGTCAAAGCCATAGTCGAAGTTGAGCTTGGCCTCCTTTTGCAGCCTTTCAAGAGGAAAGTCCTTCTTGGACCTCTTGTTGACGTCGCAAAAGTCGCAGCCCCTGCCGCAGCCGCGCATCGCTTCAATGAGCGAATTGACTGTCGGGCCCTGCATCATGGGAACGTTTTCGATGTTGCGGACAAAGGTGTGGAGAAGTTCTGGCGCGTCGCCGGCTTCCAAGTCATGGAAAAGGTCAAGCGCAAGCTCGTCTGCCTCACCAATGACTACTGTATCGATGCCGTGGATCTTCATCCTGTCTGGCTTGGCAAGCTCCCAAGAGCCGTTGCCGCCGACTACAACCTTAAAGTTGTATTTCTTTTTTAGCTGAATAATAGAAGCGCACATCTTTTTGAATTTCATGGCAACGTACGACAGTTTTTCAGGCGACATTGTTGTCGTTACAGGTGCCATGCCAAGCGGGTCCATCACATTGATGCCAACAACTTTGGTGTCAGGCCCGATGCACTTGGCCAGCATCTCAGGGTGTGCAAGGAATATTTCGTCACGCCTGTATTCCTTTAGCAGCGCCCCTTCGATTCTTCTCAGGCCGCACTGCGCCACCTTGACCCCGCCCGTGCTCTGGTCAGTCTCGACACTTGGGCAGAATAACTTGTCAAATACAAATTCGGGAACCAGTTCATATGGCCCACACGCGATGAAGCCATAGAGAAAATTGCCCCTGTAGTTTGTCATCAAGCTGCGGTCCGCGGTTAAAACTATCCGTTTACCACCTGATTCTACCATGATGTGTGTATCAGTTATTCGATACCTGATGGCTATAAATCTAT
>JAJPDY010000032.1 GCA_023252395.1 Nitrososphaera sp.
TAGTCCTTGTGGTACATCTTTGCGACAAGCAGGCCAATAACCATGCCCTCTGCCTTGCCTGCCCTGATGCCGCCTTCGGAATCTAGGATAGAGTGATAACCTGCCTTTTTGAAGACTTCTGCAAGACCCGAATCCTGCTGGTGGACTACTGCGATCCGCTTGTCCATGAACATGCCAAGCTGCCTTATCGACTCGACTTCCATCGCAAACCTGTCGACCGGGTTTCTGGTGCTGTTTGACACTATTATCACAAGGCATTCGTTTGGGATGCCGCTGAGTACTCCTTCAAGTAACTTTAATTTCTCGTTCTTTACCGGGATAACTATAGCCAAGTCATGCAGGATGTTTGAAATTTCGTCATAATCAAATTTCCTGATGGTCTTGTGCGAAGACTGGAAGCCCTTTGATTTTCCGGAATCAAGCTCGTAGATCCTCTGCACCGCGTGGATGCTAACTGCACCCAAGCGCTCGGTGTACCTTGGAAAATCGAGCTTCATGCAGATTATGGAAACTGATCATATAAAATATTTTAGGCAAATAATTCGCCCATTGGCGTATGTTACAGAGAAAAGTTACCAAAAATTAATAGGCAATCACTTTCCACATCCGCTACTTGGCCGGCTTTGAGGGCATCCTCTACATTTCACTATTGATCCTCTTTGCCAAATTATTTGAGGAAGTTGCAGTCAGGCTCAGGCAGCCGCCAATCGTCGGCTACATCATTGCCGGCATCATAGTCGGGCCTGCATTATTGGCGTGGGTTCAGCCTGCAGACGAAATCACTCTATTCATACAGATAGGAATATTCTTTTTGTTCTTCCTGATAGGGCTTGAAGAGATCGACATACCGAGCATCTTTTCGGTGCTTCGCAAGAGGCTCTTTGCAGGCGCGGTGGTCGGCTTTGCAGTGCCGTTTGCCCTTGCAGTGCCCGCTCTTCTCTTTTTCACCGGCCTTGAACCGGTGCCGGTCCTTGCCATCGCAAGCGTGATCGGCATATCGAGCCTCGGCGTGGTCGCAAAGATACTGAGCGACTATGGCAAGCTGAAAGAGCCGCTCGGGCTTCAAATCTTTACGCTGACTGCTGTTCTTGAATTCATTGGAATCATTGTAGCAAGCGTCTTTATCCAGCTTGCAAACCCGACGAGCTTTCAACAGACCGTTGACAGCATTGCAACTCCTTTCATTGGCAACTCTACAAACATCATACCTTCAAGCATCACGCTTCCAATCCCGCAAATCCCGGGTCTTACTAGCGATGTCCCGCCGCAGCTGACGTTTGACGCCCTGTCGTTTGCTTGGCTCTTTATCAGGATGGTGATATTCTTCTCCGCGATCACGCTGTTTGGGCTGAAGGTGCTCCCGCGCCTGATGCGCTTTGTGAGGTCTCACCTGAAAGTAAGAGAAGTGTACTTTGGCATGTTTATTGGGATAATCCTGCTCGTTTCTTACTTTGCAGAAGCTAGCGGGATCCATGGCGCGATAGGCGCGCTCTTGCTTGGCGTGCTTTTTTCGCAAATGCCAAAGAAAGAGTACGAAGACGCAGTCAAGGGGCTGCACAGCATCGCGCACGGAGTTTTCATTCCAATATTTTTTGCCGGCATTGGAATCTATTTCAGCTTTGGCTTCCTTGGGCTGCCCTACTATCTGATAGCTGCCGTCCTTGCAGTGATTACCGTTGGCAAGTTTGGAGGCGCAGTACTTGCGGCACTTGTCGCCAAGCTAAAGCCTGTAGTCACGGTGGGAGCAGGCGTGATGGCCAAGGGCGCAGTGGACCTTGCAATACTCTTGTCGCTTCTGTCAGTTGGCATAATACAGCCTGACCTCTTTTCGCTTGTCGTCTTTGGAATAGTGGTAATGATACTTGCAACTTCAATCGCGCTAAAGAGGGGAATAACCATGGGGAGCAAGACCGTGATCGATGCTACAGACACGCTGACTCCGCTCTATACAAGAACTGTCCTTGGCGACTTGCAGGTAAAGGACGTCTATACGAAGAGCCCTCCAATAATGTACGGCGACATGACTGTCAGGCAGTTTGCAGACAAGCATAACGACAATCCTGCCGATTCTGCATACATCGCAGTCACAAAGACCGGTCATTCTTACCTTGGCATAGTGACGCCTGCCCAGCTCAGAAAGATAGGCAAGAAAAGCTGGGACATTGCAATCGTCAACGACATATCGATGCAGCACATCAGGGCAGTCAAGATGGACGAGCTGCTGTACGAAGTGGTGGAGTACATGGCTCTGCATGACCTTGACCTGCTTGCAGTAATTTCAGACGACGAAAAGCAGGTGATAGGCGGAGTCATGAGAAAGGACATACTAGGATACCTCTCAAAGTAGGCTTGCGGCAAAACTATCTGTAAAATTATGAAACTTTTTTCTGGTAGCCAGAAATTATTGGTTGAGGTCTCCTCCGCCCTTGGTTGATTCGACCTCCAACTCTTGCATTTCCTTATCCAGTTTGGAATTGACTTTGGTGATTGGTTTTAGCGTCTCTTTTTCAATGTCTTTCTTTTCCTTGCTCATGCATACTATTGGTGTACAAGATTATTGAATATTGGCTCTGATATGATGTAGACAACTTCGTCTTGCCAATTGTGCTACAACTCAAAAGGTAAGCATAAATTATCTGGTCAACCGGGGAATTCTGTCTAATGTTTACGCTTTATACGCCACAGACCGCGAACAAGGCGCTGCCAGAAGTCAAGCGCATGTTTGCAAACATTGTGGCGCAGAAAAACCGCGTAGTCGCACTCAACGAAGAGCTGCAGATAACAATAGAGTCGGGCGGCCAGTTTGAGCGCTTTTTCAAGAAAAAGCAGGAACTAAACACCGCGGTGTCAAACCTCTACAAGGCAATCGAGCAGCTGGAGGGCATGGGAGTGATGATAAAAGATGTCGACCAGGGGCTTCTTGACTTTCCCTCAAAGAGGTTTGACGAGGAAGTGTGGCTCTGCTGGAAGGCAGGGGAAGACGAGATCAAGTTCTGGCATGCCAAGGACGAGGGCTTTATGGGCAGAAAGCCGCTTGAAAGCACTGGCGTAATAGAGCCATAGTCATTTCAGGATAAATTTTGCCATCTTGTACGTGGCTTTTGCTGCGTCCCACGCAAGCGGGGGCATTGCAGCCATGACTTCGCCTGCAAGTTTTTGGCCGCTATCTTTGAGAAATTCCATTATCCTGTCGACATTACTCTCTGCGGCTTCAAGGGCCGCAAGACCTTCAAGCGTGATTGAAAAATACTCCCTAGAGAAAAACAGCAGCCACCGGCGCCTTCTCCTTTCAACGTAGCCCTTTAGCATTAGCTCTGTCACAAACTCGGAAACGATCAGATCGTTTAGCCGTACGCATTTTGCGATGGATTTTTCCTGCCTTGTTTCGCTCCTGACAACTCGCAGTATCCTTATCTCCCAAAGGCTGAGCTGCGCTTCTCTCACGCTAGATATTGTATATGCGGCAAAGGTTATTTAATTTGCCTAATGTTCTGGCACACATGCCAATCGACGCTGCCGAGTTTGACGCCCACAAGGACCTCTCGACAATAATCACGCAGTTTCTGTGCAGGAACAAGGACAAAGGCTTTTCAGCCAAGGAAATTGCAGAGGCGACAGGGATTTCTGAAGCCGATGTGAACAACTCTATGATGAAGCTGAGCTTCTCAGACATTGCAAGCTCGATATCTGGCAGGAAGAAAAACTTCAAGATAGAAGATGTCACGATAAGCGGCGTAATTTACTACAGGTGCATCTCTGAATAGGGTTTCAAAAAGCATAGTAATGCCGCCTTTGCAGGGTATCTGGTGCTTTCAAGCTGGCTCCGGGCTATTCGGATTAGATTTCTCCTAGCGTCAGTGATAGCTGTGACCAATGGCCTTGCAATTGCGTACTGGAAATTTGGCCAGATCGATCCGCTTTATGCAGGGTTGACATACTTGGGCGTTGGGTTTCTCCATGCAAGCGTTGACCTGCTCAACGACTACTGGGATCACAAGCGCGGAATTGACAGCGCCACCACTAGGACAAAGTTCAGTGGAGGCACCGGGGTTCTTCCTGAAAACATCCTTACGCCAAAGGCAGTCTACACCGCCGGCGTGATCTTTCTTGTCCTTGGCGCGTCGATAGGCGCTTACTTTGTCGCAATACGCGGAGTCACCATTGCGGTGATACTCGGGTTTGCAGTTGTCGCGATATACTTTTACTCTACTAGCATCGTTAACGCGGGGCTTGGCGAGCTCTTTGTCGCGATAAAGGGCGCAATGATCGTGCTTGGCACGTTCTACGTGCAGACAGGGGTGATAGATGCCGCGGCGCTGTACGTTGGCGCCATAGTCGGAATCCTGTCAGCAACCGTGCTCTTTGTCAACTCGTTTCCAGACTATGAAGCAGACAGGTCAAAAGGCAGGCGCACGCTTGTAATCCTGTTTGGCAAAAAGGCTTCATCTGCTGCCTATCCATTGTTTATAGCTGCCGCCTACGCGATGATAGCTGCAGGCATGCTGCTGGGCTTCACCAAGGTCTACTCACTTGCCGCCTTTGCATCGCTACCTCTTGCGATAAAGTCTATAATGTCATTGAGAAAGAATTATGAAAATACTGAAAAGATGGTGCCGGCAATGGCGTCAGCCGTCACCTACTCAAGGATAACCGGCTTTTTGCTGGCGCTAAGCCTGATTTTCCGATAATAGATTGTTCTAGTATCATCTCCCTATCTTATTTAATACGCTGTCACGCGCACAGACTCAGAGTTGTACAATACCGCCAAGCCAGCGGACGCCAAGGACACAGGAATTGTGCGAGGCACCAAAAAGTCTGCCATGGTAATAACAGACTTTCTCTACGCTGCAAGGGCTCGACTGAATCTAACTGCTGACTCCGGCCTGCCCTCCGTGATCATTGGAAATGAAGTGTACAGGCGCGGCCTAGTCGACGCAAGAAAAAGAGGCGTCAGGATAAGGATAGTCACCGATGTTACCAAAGACAATGTCGCCGTCTGCAAGCAGCTGGCAGATATTTGCGAGCTGCGCCACATGGAAGGGATCAAGGCCAACTTTGGGGTGAGCGAATTTGAATATCTATCCATAGGGGCACAGCGCGCATCGCGGCCTATTTCGCAGGTCGTTTACAGTAATGCCAAGGAGATAGTCGAACAGCAGGAATACGTGTTTGAATCATTCTGGAACAGGGCCCTACCTGCCAAAAACAAAATCAGGGAGATAGAGGATGGGACAACTCCTGTAGTCACGAAAATCATCTGTGACCCGGTTGAAGTCGTCAAAAGAGCCAAGTACGTCATCGACAGCTCCGACCGGCTCTCTGCCTGCTCGCCATTTGACGGCCTGCAGACGCTTGGTGACGTCGCCCTTGACTCTATCAAGGAGGCGCTGGACAAGCACGCAAAAGGCAGGCACAATGGGGTCAGGTGGATAGGGACGATAAACGACAAAAAAGACGCAGAGATTGCCAAGGCGTTTCTGAACATGGGGATGCAGATAAGGCATGCCCGCTACATCCCGCTGAACTTTAGCGTGACTGACAAAGAGTTCAACTTTACGGTTTCAAACTTGGAAGGCGGGCATGCAGCCTTAAGCGTGCTTGCAAGCAACGACCCAGTCTATGTCGCACAGTTCAACGCCCTGTTTGAGGAGCTGTGGGGGCAGAGCGTGGATGCTTCATTGAGGATAAAGGAAGTCGAAGAAGGGAAGGGAATCCAGACAACGGAGGTCATCGAAAGCCCGGCAAGGTCGCTTGCGATGGCGTCAGAACTGATGCGAAATGCAAAAAACGAGGTTCTGGTGCTCCTTTCCACCCAGAACGCTTTCCGCCGCTCTGTCGAAACCGGCAGGATAGACTACAAGAGGATAATCGCAAACGGCGCAACGCTTCGGATGCTCGTGCCTGACGACGAAGGAGTCAAGCAGATCGTAAGCGACATCCAGATGGAGATGCCGCAGATCGAATTTGGCTATATCGACAAGAGCCTCCAGACTGGCATGTCGCTTCTCTTGGTGGACAGCACCGAGCTGGTGGTATGGGAAATGAAGGACGACACAAAAGACGACCCGCAAGAGGCTATAGGCAGGGCCACGTACTCTAACAGCAAGTCCCTTGTCCAGTCGCTGTACCAGATATACGGCCTGCTGTGGAAGCAGACAGAGCTGTACGACACAATCAAAAAGCATAACAAGATGCAAAGCGAGTTTGTCAATATTGCGGCTCACGAAATCAGGACGCCAGTCCAGCCGATACTTGGCATGGCAGAAATCCTAGAGTCGCAGTTTACCGGAGAAAAATTAGAGATAACAAAAGACGAGATGCAACTGATAATACGCAACGCAAAGCGGCTTGAGCGCCTGACGACTGACATACTTGAAGTCACAAAGATCGAAAGCGGCTCGCTCAAGCTGAACAAGCAGACACTCGACTTGAACATAAAGGTGCAAAACGTTGCAAGGGATGCGAAAGACACGATCCCGGCAAGCAAGAAAAACAGCGTGCAGCTGGTAGTCGAGCCGGAGCCGCAGCCGTTGCTTGTGTCAGTCGACAAGTCAAGGGTCTATGAAGTCATTGCAAACCTGCTTGGCAACGCCATAAAATTCACAAATGATGGCAACATTGTTATTAGCACTGAAAAGAAAAAGTATGGCGGCAAAGATTACGCCCTTGTAACAGTCAAGGATCAGGGCGCCGGGATTGATCCAGAAATGATGTCAAGGTTGTTTACAAAATTTGCCAGCAAGTCCCAGCAGGGGACCGGCCTTGGGCTGTTTATTGCAAGGAGCATTGTCGAGGCGCATGGTGGAAAGATATGGGGCGAGAATAATCCTGACGGCAGGGGCGCGATTTTTAGGTTTACGCTGCCGCTTGCTGCCTAGAGGCCAGCGCTTTCAATCAGGTTTATCAGCTGGTCGTACTGCTCGACAAACTTTTTGCCCTTTGCGGTTATTGCAACGAGCCCGCTTACGCGGTGGATCATGCCCTTTTGCTCCAGCTCGTCAAAGTGGTTCATCATCTTGTCGTACGACAGCCGGGTGAAGTGCTGGACGTGGGTCGGCTTTGCGACTTCGTTGTACGCAGTGTCCTCTTCAATAGCGCAGAGGATCTCAAAGAACAATTGGAGCTTATGTCGCTTTTCTTGCCTCAATTTCAATCCTCCTCTTTGAAGTCACGCTGTGCATGATGTACACAAATAGCGCCAACCCTGCTATCCTTGCAAGGGCAGAGCCAATGAACGCGCCAGTGCTGTTGTCAAAGTACGCAAGGACAAGCGAGTACTGCTCGAGCCACAGGAGCGCAAATGCCGCTGGCACGTACAGCATCTTTACGTTTGCAGCCCTGACAAGCGACGCTATGGTGTTCTTGAAAATGTATGCAAGCACTATCATATTGAATATCCTCATGTAAAAGCTGAGGTCTGCCAAGTGGGCGTAGTTAAAGTACGGGGATGATGCCAACGCCGAAGTAGGCACTATGAACGGGATCGCTACTATTGCAAGCGGAAGCATGGTCACAAGCATGTCCCTTGGCTTGACGGTCCTGCCAGACTGGCTGCTGTCCGAGTTCTTGTAGTAGTAGGAAAGCGCAATGAGCGCAAACGCCTCTGACTGGAGCGACATCTGTATCCAAAAGAACGCGGGGTACAGCAATGGATCTGCTCTGAACATGATGCTTGATATCTCAAACACAAACGACGCCCCGAGGAACGCAAATCCTACGGGAAAGCCCAGCAAGTAGCCAAAGCCGGAAAACCTGTACGACTTGAAAAAGTACCGCGAGATCATGAGCGACAGGGTCACGGAAACCGCGGTGATTATGATGGCAAGCACCGGAGCCACGGCTGGGTCAAGCAGCACGAACGGGTTGAGCACGTTCGGGTCCAGTGCCATCTACTACCATTATTTCGTGTCCGGGAAAGATAAGGCTTGCTCCCCTGTAGGGAGTGGCGGAATTTTCGATTCGTTATTATCCTGCATTCTTCTTATGTGAGGCATTGTCGTCGTATGAGGTGCTAGAAGGACACGCTACTCCTGAAGGCACAAAGAAATACCAAGAGCGCGCGGTATCGCAGGACAAGCCTGCAAGCCACTTCAAGTCATTTGATAACCTGCACCTGTCAAGCATCGGGATGGGCACGTACCTGGGCCAGCCGACTCAGGAAGACGACCTGGCGGTTGAAAATGCTGTATACCAGTCGGTAAAGTCCGGCGCAGTGAACGTAATTGACACCGCGATAAACTACCGCGCCATGAAGTCTGAAAAGAGCATAGGCAGGGCGCTCTTGCGCCTTGTGCATGACGGAATCTTAAAGCGCGACCAAGTATTTGTGTCGACAAAGAACGGCTACATCACAAACGACGGCGACTTTCCAAATGTCGACGTGATGGAGTACATGCACAGGATGTACATACAGACAGACGTGATAAGCGCCGATGACATCAGCTCCGGCTACAACGTCATGAATCCTAGCTACCTTGCAAAGTGCATCGACAAGTCGCTCCTTAACATGCACCTCTCTACCATTGATCTCGTGTACATACACAACGCCTTTGAGAGCTGGAATCAGGATGTGAGCCGGGAAAAATTCATGGAAATGCTTGCAAAGGCGTTTGAAGTCTATGAAAAATACCGTGCAGAGAACAAGATCCGGTACTATGGCATGGCTACCTGGACGTGCTTCCGGGTTCCGCCAGACAACCCCGAATACCTGTCGCTAGAGCAGGCAGTGAAGGTCGCCGAAAGCGTGGGAGGAAAGAACCACGGCTTTAGGTTCATCCAGCTGCCGTACAACCTTGCCTACAGCGAAGCGCTACTTTTAAAGAACCAGTCTGCTGGCGGGCAAGACAACCTGACGATCCTCGAAGCAGCGGGCAAGCTCGGAGTCGGCGTGTTCACGAGTATCCCACTCTTTCAGGGGAGGCTGCTTGGCGCTCAGATCCCCGACTATGGCGGGATAAGCGACAAGGTCAGCAAACTTGTGCAGATAGTACGCTCAAGCCCTTCGGTAATTGCGCCACTTATCGGTCAGAAAAAGGCCGAGCATGTCGAGGAAAACCTGAAAGTTGCAAACATGCCGCCGCTGGACGGCGAGGAATTCAAAAAAGC
>JAJPDY010000033.1 GCA_023252395.1 Nitrososphaera sp.
GGCGATGCTATTGCCGAGGTTATGCCCGGCACTATCTCAAACTCGACTCCGCGCTCTATCAGGTACTCTGCTTCCTCCGCGCCACGCCCATAGATGAACGGGTCGCCGCCCTTTAGCCGCAAAACGCTCTTGCCTTTTTTTGCGTACCGGACCATCAGCGCGTTGGTACTATCTTGATGAGTTGTCGGGTCGCCTACAGTCCTGCCGACATAGACCTTCTCCGCACTTGGCGGAATCTGGTCGATTATTTCCTTCCCTACAAGCCGGTCGTACAGCACCACATCGCACGTCTTTAAAAGCTCCATTGCGCGGAGCGTTATCAGCTTTGGATCGCCCGGGCCGGCGCCGCAGATAAAGACCCTTCCACTCTTTTTCATATCTTGCTATTCCACTCTTCCACCGCCTTGCGCCAGCCTTCAGCCATCTTCATTGCCCCTTCCTTTACCAGCATGTCAGCAACCTTGGTTCCAAGTTTTTCCGGGCTGCCAGCATTGCCTGTTTTCTTTACCTTGATGTTCTGCTTGCCGTCTGCTGAAAAGACGCTTGCATACAAAGTTATCTTGTCGCTGTTGGTCACCGCCACTGCGCCCAGCGGGAACCTGCAGCCACCTTCAACCTTTTTTATCAATGCGCGCTCTGCCATGACTTCTGCGCGGGAGCGCGGGTCCTCTATCTGCTTGAGCATGTCAATGAGAGCCTTGTCATCTTTTCTGCACACTATGGCTATAGCGCCTTGCCCCGGCGCCGGGACAAACTCCCTGACTCCAAAGCGCTCTACGATGACATCTTTCATGCCTATCCGGGTAAGCCCGGCTTCTGCAAGCACCACGGCGTCATATTCGCCACTGATCACTTTTTTCACCCTTGTCTCTACGTTGCCCCTGATAGGCTTGACGTTCAGGTCCGGCCGGAGCTTTACGAGCTGCACCGCGCGCCTTAGGCTGCTTGTGCCAATGGTAGAGCCGGGCGCAAGCTCCTCCAGCTTTCTGCCCTTGTCGTTGACTAGCACGTCGTTTGGGCTAGCCCTCTTTGGGATGCACGCCACTACAAGGTCGTCAGACAGGTCAGACGGTATGTCCTTGAGACTATGCACTGCAAAGTCAACCTGCCCATTTTTCACAGCCTCGTTCACTTCCTTTTCAAATATGCCCTTTTCATCCATCGTAAAGAGCGGGCGCTTGTCCACGTCGCCTTTTGTGCTTATGGTGATTACCTCAAAACGAACAGACAGGTTGGCCTTTCGCAATGCCGCCAGCGCAATCTCTGTCTGGGCTATTGCAAGCCTGCTTCCTCTGGTCCCGACCCGTATCGTCTTCATTTCTTTATCCTGCGAAATGCTTCGCCGTATGCCTCTATTGTCTTGTCTGCGTCGTCTTCGCTGTGCGCGTACGAGACAAAGCACGTCTCAAACTGCGATGGCGGTATGAAGAGGTCGCGCTTTAATAGCTCGTCGAACAGCTTGCGGAACATTGCCGCGTTTGCCTTTCTTGCGCTTGCTTCGTCCTTTACCTTGTCAGAAGTGAAAAACAGCTGGAACATCGAGCCTATCGAGTTTACGGTGCCTTCAAGCTGCGCCCTTGACAGCATGTCCCTGATGCCTCCAACGATCTCGTCGCAGGTCCTTGCCATCTTGGGGTAGATGGAATTTTTGGCTCCTGCCAGAGTTTCTAGAGTTGCAATGCTTGCAGCAACTGACACTGGGTTGCCTGCAAAAGTGCTTGCCTGGTACATAGGGCCGGCTGGCGCAAGTTTTTGCATTATCTCTTTCTTGCCTGCTATTGCGGCTATTGGAAAGCCGTTGCCAAGTGCCTTTGCAAACGTTGCAAGGTCTGGCCTGATTCCAAAGAATTCAGAGGCGCCGCCAAGCTCCAAGCGAAAGCCTGTAACTACCTCGTCAAATATCAGAACGACGTCGTTTTGCTCGGTTATCTTTCTCACTTCATTGAGGTACCCCTTTTCAGGCAGCACAAGGCCAATGTTCGCAAGCACCGGCTCCATTATCACGCAGGCACATGCGCGGTTCTTTTCGATTGCCCGCTCGAGCGCCGCAGGATCGTTGTATGGCACGACCAGCGTGTGCGATGACGCTTCTTCAAGCACCCCTTCTGAAGCTGGCATGCTGGCGGCTCCAGAGCCGGCCTTTGCCAGAACATAGTCGTGCGCGCCGTGGTACCCTCCTTCAAATTTTATCACGTCTTTTTTCTTTGTAAAAGCGCGGGCAAGCCTGATTGCGTGCATCGTAGCTTCGGAGCCGGTGTTGACTAGCCGGACCATCTCGGCACATGGCACCACCTTGCATATCATCTCTGCCAACTTTATCTCGCGCTCTGTAGGGACGCAAAAGAGCGTGCCATTGTCAAGCTGCGCCTTGGCCGCGTCAGTGACAGCGGAATAGCCGTGCCCAAGGACCATGGCGCCATAACCCATGCAAAAATCAAGGTACGTCTTGTTATCAGCTGTTATCATCCTGCTTCCCCTTGCAGAGGCAGCAAAGAAAGGATAAGGATCATAAAAGCGCACAGGGCTGTTTACGCCGCCAGGCACGACTTTTTTTGCCCTGTTGAAGAGCTGCTCAGACTTTGCCAATTGAATAGTTGTGCCCAGCAAGGCTATAATAATTTTGACTATTCTCGCCTGCACATCTTGCTGTGTCAAAAATGCAAATATGATTAATAATGGCAAGTTGCAAAAAAGGGTATTGCCCGCGTTTTCCAGCTTGATGGATGACTTGCAGTACAACATCGATCATAACCGTGACCTGCTGGCAGCCGCGCTAAAGAGGAGTCCCAACATCGCGTACCAGAAGGTGAACGAGCTTGCAGTTTTTGTAGGCTCGCGCCATGGTATTGACCTGCAGCTCCACTTCCCGATCCCCGGCAAGATCATGGATCTTGGCGCGTACGGCACGGAAAACATCGGCATTGTTGTCGACAAGTTCAGAAAGACGTTTCCGGTGCCACGGGAGACTGTAAAGCAAAAGGCAGTTGAGATTCTTGGCAGCGACGCAAAGCCGCAGGACGCCTACATGTACGAGGGCAAGGAAGGAGTCAAGGTGGTCATGCCGGAAGGCAGGATCGAGATTCTGCCTGGCTCTGTGCATTTCTGGTGCAAGGTAGACGAAAAAGTCAGGTCGTATGGCGACTGGCTGATGCAAAATGTGTATTTGCCAGACAATAAAAGCGTCAAATGATTACGAGCGGTTGGCCGACGATATGCCTGACATACCCACAAGCTCGTACTTGTACTGCAGGTTGTCCGCCGCGTCGTACACCTCTGCCTTGACCGGGAATGGCATGTCTCTGACTACCCATATCTTGCTTGTCTTGTCAAGCAACTTGTAGCTAAGAACAAATGAGTGAAAAGACCCCGCTTGCGTCTGCACTGTCTCTTCGCCCGTGACTCTAACTATGATCGACGACGAGCCTGTGATTATCGTGTCCCATGGGGCTCCTGGAACTAAATATTTTGCTCTGCCACCATAGTCCATGTCGCGCACGGCAAGAACTGACGACTGTACTGGCTCAAAATACGGCCTCAGGGATTCATCCAGCTGCCCCTCTTTTGTCAGCGCTTTTGACAGCGTAATCGTCTTCTCTATGGCCTGCCCTGTGCCGTTGGCAACGACTAGCCTCACGCTCCAGTCGTCCCCGGCATCTTTAAAGCTCATTGATACTCGCGCAGAGTCAAGCGAACTGCGTTCTGCTTTTGAAGTCACCTCATAGTCAAGAGTGGTTCCATTCTGTATGTTGTTGCCCACCAACCAAATGTCTTTGTCTGTTGGCGGGTTCAAGATTGATGGTCCTTGCCCGGAAAACCCTCCGCCGGCTGCGATTATGGCCGCGCTTACCCCCACGCCTAGTGCGGCAAGCAAGCCGGTCAGTATCGCTACGCGACGCTTGGGAGACACTGTTTTGATTTGGTGCCAGTGGCTTATTTAAATATAGATTTCCGTCATTTTTCAGTCTCTGGCATCACGTACTCGCCGATCTGGTTGTATATCTTTAGGAAGCGGTTGCCCTTGTCTGTCGTCCTGTAGACCTGGTCGCCTTCGATATATTCAAGCAGGCCATTTTCGATAAGAACCGCCAGGTACTCTTTTAGCTGAGCATATGACAGGAATGCTTTGTACATTATCTTGGTCTTGGTGACGCCACCATTTGCAGCTTCTAGAATCTGGGCAGTAATATCGGTTCTACTCCTATATTTCATGTAGATGGATGTGTATCAACGTCCATAAAAGCCTCTGCGAGGAATCTAATAGGAAATTTTTCGCAGAGGCAAAAAGAAAAGGGAGATTACGCGCTCGTCTTTGCCGTCGTGTCGCTTGCCTTGGCTCCTGCCTGCGGCTTTCTGCTGACCGTGTCCTTCATGGTCTGGGCAGCCTCGCGCGCTGCATTGCCTGTTTCTTCTGCTGCGTTTATCGTATCGTTTATCACTCCGCGCTGTTTCAGCTCGGTTGCAACTTCGTTTATCTCTCTGGCACTGTCACGGGCGGCCATTGTAGCCTCGCGCACGGCGTCAGTGAGTTCTTCAATTGCGCCGCTCTGCCTGATGACCTTGACAGACTCTCTCATCTTGGCGGACTCTTCCCTTATCCTTTTTGCAATATTCTTGATCGCCTCGGCAGTTTGCTCCGGCGTCATCTCCCTTATGCTGTTGGCCGTAGAAGTGTTACCTGTATTTTTGCTACTGGCAGACATGCAATGTATATGATGTCATCCTATAAAAGAAGAACCATCATTTACTTTTTCTCTTCTGTGAATATGCTTCTTGTTTCCCTTACGGCTTGCTCCGCGTCGTGAATTACGCCATCCTTCTTTGAAGACGCCACGGTAAGTTTTACCTCCTCCACCAAGCCGGAGATAGAGCGCAGCATCTCCTTGATTGCGTCCGCCACTTCGCCGATGTTCTTGCTATCGCCTACAGAATTCATGGTGTTCTTGGCCGATTTTATCATGTCGCCAGTCTCACCAAGCACGCCCGAGTTCTTTAGCTCCATCGTGATGTTCTCCATCTTGGCACTCGTGTTTTCAAACGACTCGACCATCTTGCGCATGTTCTCAATGTTCTTGACCATTTCAGGATCCTTGAGAGACTCTATTATCTCACGCGCCATCGTGGCAGTGTCTTTAATTTTTTCAAGCGATTGCTGAACCTCTGGAGAGCCAAGCTCCCTGATGATTTCGACTGCATCAGACGCAGTCTCTTTTATGTCTCTGAGTTTCTCTGCCATTTAACATAATAACGTCTACCGGGTTAATTGCAAAGCGGTACAAGTTTCCGGTGCCTATCTTCTATGTTAATTCTTCATTTGCCCAATTTTTACAACCTTGTCCCATAGTTTTGGAGGAACAGGCATGACAGACAGCCGGGATATTCGCACAAGCTCCCAGCCGGCAAATTCTGGATCGTCCTTTATTGCGGCAAGCGTGACTGGCTTGGCAAGCCTGCCGGCGGGCTTTACATCGACTATTACAAGCGACTTGTCATTTGGGTCCGGGCGTGGGTCGGTTGTTATTTCCATGATGCCGACTATTTGCTTTTCGTCGCCAGTATGGTAGAAAAATGCCTTGTCTCCCTTCTTTACGCTTCTGAGGTGCTTAAGGGCAAGGTTGTTTGACACTCCATCCCACACCGTCCTGCCGTCAGATTCAAGCTGCGAATAGCTGTAGCTGGAAGGCTCTTGCTTGAACAGCCAGTATGCCATGCATCAGGCAAGCAATGCCTGTAATATGAAATTACACCACGTCAGCAGTCGTAACTTTTTCTTTGTTCTTTTCAGTGTCTACTGGCACGCTTGCGCTCGGGGTCCGGGTGTCATGCAGCTTGTCATAGTTTGCCTCATAGGCTGTGCAGCAGCCATGCGGCGCAATGACGTCAGACGTCTTGCCCCTCACATCGGGTCCATTCTCGTCCACCAGCATGCATTTACCGCCGGATGCGTTGACCCAGTAGATGCAGTTGTAGCAGAAATACCCTTCATGCAGGTTCGAGTCTGCAAACTTGTCGTATTCTACGTATGACGCCTGCAGTTTTGTCCTCTTCTTGAACTTGGCAAGGTTGTCCATTGCGCCAGCGGCTTCTTTGATTTTTTGTTCAATGTCCGGCATTCTTACCTTGCCTCCTTTTCGTTAGGCTCCCACAGCGTGCATACGCCGTGTGGAGCAATAATTCCGGATTCTTTGCCATCGACGTCCAGCCCGGTATCTTCCACTATTGCGCAGTGGTTGCCCTTGACGAAGTATATGCAATCGTAGCAGAAATATCCAGTGTGCAGGTCAGAATTTTTGAAATGATCAATTTCCAGATAGCCCGAAGCTGCCTTTGAGAGCTTGGGGTACTGCTTGTCAGTAGCGATAACCTCGCTTGCCATGGCTGCATCGCCGCGTCATGGTATAAAACAACTTGGGGAATTTGTAATGGAAACTAGCGACTAGTACCTTTTTCGAATCCCCTTGGCGAGCCTCTTCAGCATGGACCACCTGATCAGAAACTTGGAGGCAATGATTGCACCCACTACTACAGCCCAGACCCAGAGAGGTGGACCTTCCACCTTTTTGTCATGGGTATCAAAAGGATTTATGCCCTTTCATTTCCGCGTCGATGGCCTGCTTGAGTGTCTTCTCATAGATGGATATTGCCGCACGCGCCCCACCTGCAGCGGCCAGAACGACATAGTGCCTGTCAGTGTCCAAGTCGCCGGCAGCATATACGTTTGGAACAGTAGTTTCTTGCATCCCGTCCACCTTGACGTACCCTTCGTCAAGCTGGCAGCCAAGCTGCTCTGCAAGCCGGCTCTGCACTCTATAACCAAGTCTGTAAAATATCACGTCCGCGATATAGCGCCTACCATTCTTGCAAAAAAGCTGTTTTTTGAGCCTGCCCTGCTTGCCTTCAATGCGCGTAACTTGGTCGTTGACTATTTTGATCCCAAGCGCACCGGCCTCCTTTTTTTCTTTTTTGTCCAGCCTGCATTTGTGGAGAAACACGGTAATGTTCCGGGTCCAACCAAGGAATTCCTTTGCATATGATAGTGGCTCTTTGCCTGAAACGATTATCGCCAGCCTCTTGCCTGCGGTTTCAAGCCCGTCGCAATAGGGGCAGTGCCACGCACCGTTGCCATCAAACTTTTCGAAATTTTTTGCCGCTGGCTTGACATCTCTTACCCCTGTCGCAATCACGATGTACCTTGCCTGAAAAATCCTGCCGCCCGCGCGAACAGTGAAATATTTTCCCTTTTTTCTGGTGGCGCTTACATTTTCTTTTACCATTGTCACTGATTTGTACCGGGCAACATCCTGCCGCGCTTTTTTGATCAGGGCGCTTGGCGTCACATTCTCAAAGCCAAGGTAACCGTGCACGTGCTTTGTAGCAAAGTTTCTTGTGACGCCACTGTCAAACACGACAGCCTTGACGAGATACCTGCCAAACAAGAGAGCTGCAGAGAGCCCCGCGTACCCTGCGCCAACTATGGCCACATCAAAGGCGTCTTTGCTGCTCTTTTCCTCGATTAGGTTTGTGGCTCTCCTTTTCACAGAACTACCAGTGCATGAATACTATAAAGTGGTGCGTAGCAAATGATCAGTTTAATTACAATATGCGATGCTACTCCCTGCATGAGAGCAGCAATAGCCAAGCCGGTAATCAAAAGGAATTTTGGATACATTGTAAGAAAGGGGAGGGGATACTCGATTGAAGAGCTAAAAGAAGCGGGTCTTGACAGGATGGCAGCCCAGAACGCAGGCGTGCCTGTAGACGTGTGGAGAAAGACAAAGCTTGCTGAAAACGTAGAGCAGCTAAAGCCGGTTGCAAAAGCGATCAAAGAATCGCCAAAGAGTGAAAAGCCTGCAAAAAAGGCAGCCAAGAAGACAAAAAAGAAGGACGAATCCTAGACAGCGCATAGATGTCTTCCGTCCCCAAAATAGACAGGCTGGCAGGCATAGAGTGCTACTGCACAAGTTTCAAGGGGACTGGAGGATCGATAAAGCAGGGAAGCGGAGGTTTCAGGGTATCCGAGCTGGTGGACGAGTCGCTTGCAGGCAACATTTCTCAGTCGTACGACGAGCGCCACCGCTACCCGCTTTACGTTCTTGAAAAGAAAGACATTGATTCAAACCATGCCCTGATCGAGATCGAGCGCGAGCTCCATGTCAGGCTAAGGGTCATGGGGATCAAGGACGCCAAGGCGACTACGACGCAGTACGCTGGCATGGACAAGACAACAAAAAACCCGCCGGCAGAATTAAAGAGCAGCCACACGCGCCTTGTCCTAAAAGGCTTCACAAAGAAGCCGCTTGGAAAGGAGTTTCTGGCAGGCAACGAGTTTGAGATAGCCATCCACGGCGCCAGATCTAAAGACCTGTCTGAGTTTGTGCCGCAGATTGACAGAATCGGCAACTTTTACGGGCTGCAGAGATTTGGAAGCGAAAGGTTGGTGACGCATCTGGTTGGAAAAGAGATTGTAAAGAGGAACTTTGTGCGCGCAGTTGAGCTCTTGCTTTCATACACTACAGAGTACGACACCCAGATGAGCAGGGAAATACGAAACAGGTGCGCCGACCCAAAAAATTATCGTGAAGCGCTAAAGATGCTGCCAAGGGGCATGGACATCGAGAGGCAGGTATTGTCTGCGCTTGTCGCCGGCAGGGACCCAATTGCCGCGCTTCGCGCAGTTCCGATAAACATTCGCAGGCTTTTTGTCCAAGCCTACCAGGCTTTTATTTTCAACAGGTGCCTAAGCGCCACTATTCTGGCTGGAGAAAACCTGCTAGAGCCCAAGATCGGCGACCTTTGCTTTGAAATGGAGGGGCCGTCTACCTTTGGCAGGATAATCAAGTTCGACCCTGCAGCGAAAATAAAAATGGTCCCGGCCATCCGCATGGCAGGGTACACTTTTCAGCCCGGCAAAGGCAGGTTTGAAAACATTACCAAAACAATAATGCAGGAAGAAGGCGTGGAGGCAAGGGACTTTTACATAAAAGAGATGCAGGAGCTGAGCCATCAGGGAGGCTTTAGGCAGGCGCCGCTCTGGTGCATGGGCTTTTCGCACAGGCCGGATCCGCTGACTGTGTCGTTCAAGCTGCCAAAGGGGTC
>JAJPDY010000034.1 GCA_023252395.1 Nitrososphaera sp.
TGGAATATTCCAAGGTAATTCCAAATATTCCAGTATTGAGGTCACCCTAGATAGGGTCTAGATAGAATGGGCCAGCACGCCAACACTTAAAAAGCGGAGAAAATCAATTCTACGCTCGTATATGCCTGCCCGAAAAAATACTTCGCGCAAGATCAGGTTGATGAAGCGCACAAGGCAGAATAGGCCGGTGCCAGCGTGGGTAGTCATTAGGACAAACAGAAAAGTCAGGACCAACCCCAAGCGCAGGCTATGGCGCAGGTCTGACGTAAATGTAGGTTGATAAAAAATGGCAACAGTTGAAGAAAACCTTACACGCGTTTACACTATAAACCTTGGAAGAGCTTGGCTGACTCCGCAGCACAAGCGAACAGACAGAGTCGTCAACATGGTCCGCGAGTTTGCAGAAAAGCACATGAAGAGCGACGAGATAAAGCTCGACCAAGACCTCAACCGCCAGATATGGTCAAGGGGTAAGACGCACCCGCCAAGAAAGGTGAGGGTAAAGATGGTAAAGGACGAAGACGGAGTAGTCACGGTTTCGCTCTACGAAGATGTCCCGGCGGCCACTGAAGAAGAAAAGAAGCCAGAGGTTGCTGCACCAACGGAGACAACCGCGGCAGAGCAGCCAAAGGAAGAAGCAAAACCAGCAGAGACCGAAGCAGCAGGCAAATGATCGAAGTCTGCCCGGTCTGCTACAAATTTCTTTTAACCATATACGACAAAAAGCAGATGAAAGAAGTCAGGCTTGTCGAAAGCCAGCCCTGCAAGAGCATGTACCACAAAAAGCTGACTGACAGATAGTTATTTTGGAAAATGGCAGATGTCGCACCTTGCGTACGTCTCGCCGTCAAGGTGATTGAAATGGGTGCCGCAGGACTTGCAGGTGTGGTGTATGTCGTCGTAGCCGTCAGGCGCGAGAAAGCTGTGGCTTTCAAGCTGCTGGCTCTTGCACGCTATGCACCTGCAGCCGCAGGAAATCATCTAGGCAGATGCGGCTGAGATGTAATAATAACTTACTCTATGCTCGGGATCGCCAGCTGTATGTCAGGCGCCGAATCCGGCTCGTCCCAGTCCAAGGCATCTGGAAGGATGTCGCCCAGTGGGTCGTACCTGTCGAACCTTGTCTTTTGAGGAGCCGAGGCAACTAGGTGGACGCGCACGCCGTCGCTTGCTGCCATTGAAGACATTGCTACTTCGGTTGTCCCGTCTTCTTTGAATATCCCCTGCACATAGCCCACCAGCTTGTTCAAGTCGCCGACTGGGATTCGATCCCCGCCCATGACATATACCATCGCCCTGTTCACGCTGCTTGCGTCTGACACGTCGTCATAGAGCATTGCCACAGAGTCGCGGAGCGAGGATTCTGAACTTGTGTTTGCCTTGCTCGTGCACAGAATATTCATCTCGGGTTTCATGCCGCCGGTGGAAATCGAGGAGATGACATCGACCATGGCGCTGTTTGTTATCCTATAGCATTCTTCCTTTGAGAGATCGGGATTATTGTCGAGAAACGCGTCGTTATCAAGAACAATGGTAGAGTCTGACGCTTCACGCACGCGCCTCAGCGCGGTGCCAGAACTAAAGATCCGGTCCTTTTCAAACTGGAAAGGCATGATTGCAAGCGAGATTACAGAGCCTGACTGCTTTGCCATCTTGCATATGAGAGGAGCCATCGCAGTTCCTGCCCGCCCGGCAAGGTTTGAGACGACAATGATAGTTGAAAAGCCTTCCATCAATGAGGCAATCTTGTCTTGGTGTATCTGGACAAAAGAGCGCAACTTGTGGCTTGACGGGTTGACCCATTCCCCAGAATCGACAAAGACCGAGTTGCACTTCTCATTCTGGATCAAGTCTTTTTTGTTGTTGCTTATCAAAAGGCACTTGCAATCCAAGGCCGCGCTTGCCGCGGTCGCGATTTTGGTTCCTGCGCCGCCGATGCCCACCAGCAGCATAGGATTCTTTATCAAAAGATCGTTCATCACGATTCCCCGAGCTCCCCGCCCACCAATACAGGGGTCAAGTTAAAAAGCTTTGGTGATTAAACAGAACCTAACGCAAGTGTAACAAAGTTGAGCTTATGAAATTATCTTTGCCTTTAATGAAAAGCTGGAAAAATCATAAACTTTGACGCGCATTCTGTCGCCAAGCTTGACTTGATCAGTAGTTGATACAACAACAGACTTGTACGCGTAGTTCCTGCCCTGCACCACCTTGCCCATTTCATCAATAATTATTTCGCCTTGCCAGTCTTTCCAGAGAGAGTTGCGCTTCTTTGCAACTTTTTTTGCCAGCAGGTGAAGCCGCTCCGACCTATCCTTGGCCACTTGAGAGCTGACGCGCTTGTCCTTCCACTTTGCAGATTCCGTCCCAGGTCTGGCGCCGTAGCGCGACGAGTTGACAATATCAGGCTCTGCCATCTCGATAAGCTTTAGGGTTTCCTGAAAATCATCCTCCGTTTCCGATGGAAATCCCACAATGATGTCGGTAGAGATTGTCATTTCCGGGATCTTGTTTCGAAAAGCTTGCACCGCGTCTAGGAATGTCTTGCGTGTGTGGCCGCGCTTCATCTTTCTCAACACCCTATCGCTGCCACTTTCAACGGGAATGTGGATGAACTTGAAAAGCTTGTCATTTTTGTAGAAAAGATCGACCATCTCGTCCAGCATCTCTGGCATATACATCGGGTTCATCATGCCAAGGCGGATCTGAAAGTCGCCGTCGATAGAGCAGCACGCCTTGAGAAGCTCAGCAAGGCTGGAGCCGTTGTCCTTGCCGTAGCAGCCATTATCGGTTGAAGTGAGCCAGACTTCCTTGCAGCCGCCTTTTACATCGGACTCTATCTGTCTCATGATGTCGCCCATGCGGTAGCTCCGGAGCCACCCCTTTGCCAGCTTTGTCTGGCAGAAGGTGCATTCGCTCATGCAACCGCTTGCTATCTCGACTATACTTACTACAGGGTTGAGCCTCACGCGCGGGATGTTTACCTTGTCATATTCTGAATCATCTAGCGCAACAAGCCTGCTTCCTGCCATGGCAGATCCTACGACGTCTGCCGCTTTGTCAATTGAATGTGGTCCAAGAAGGCTTGCCGAGGGGCTCAGCAGTTCAACTTTTGCCCTGTCTGCCTTTGGCAGGCAGCCCGCAACTACAAGTGGCTTGCCCGACTTTGTCAAGGACTTTATCCTGCTGACCATCTTGTGCTCGGTTGTATCCTTGACAGAGCATGTGACAACCAGATTGAGCGCCCCATCACCCTGTTTTGTTGCAATTTCATAGCCGGCGCTCTTCAAAAACCCGCTTATCATTTCCGAGTCAGCCATGCTAGCAGAGCAGCCATACGCCTCTACCCAGACCTTTGGCTTTGGCTCGGCACGTGCCCGGAGCTTTGGTATTGACTCTATAAGAGATGGCTTGAGTGAGCGCACGAACATCTCAGGGGCAGGTACATTACCTTGCCTTTTAAATCATGCTGGCACAGAATCTTTTTCCGGGTAGACAATGATGAAATATTATACAAAGTTTTGTTCCTAAAGTTGCCAACGCTTTATTTCCTATTAGATTTGTATAGGAAAAGATGCTAGAAGATATCTCTGCAAGAACAATCTGTGCAGCAATTGCCATATTAACAATTCTTACGTCGCTTTCAGGCAGCGCGTTTGCCTATGTCAATGGCTCTGCAATCTCTGCTAGTGAAGATGTATTTGGTATAACCAAAATTTACCCGACTAAAGAGGGCGGCAGGGAGTGGTCCATCAACATGGACAAGCCGGCTGATGGAGTCTTTGACCCAAGGACGAGCATCGAAAAAGAGCCTGACAGTTCGTGGAGGGTGAGCGGCCACGATAACGGCAAATATCAGGTGAGGATGAACGTCTACACGCCAAAGGGCGAAGAAGAATGGAAAAATGTAGAGATAACAGGCTATGCCAAGGTTGTCAGGACAGTTGGGCATGAACCGCACGAATCTGACATAGACAACGTGCTCCAGTGGTATGGGCGTAGCGGTACAGAGCACAGCGACTCGGACCCGTGTGAAGGAACGTCAATCAAGGGAAGGATACACCTTGACGGCCATGTGGGGTGGAAGAAGGAGATATGGCATACGGGCGGATACACGAGCGAAAGGGGCATTGAAAAAGCAACAGACCCGCTCGTAAGCAACCACACCAGCGAAGGCAGGTACTACAACGGCACATGGTTTGGATTCAAGGTGATAATCTACAACATTGACAGGGATAGCGCAGTCAAGATGGAACTGTACATCGACGAGCATGCGACAAACAGTTGGCGCAAGGTAAGCGAGCTTGTCGACGATGGCGGATGGTACGCAGATGCCAAGAAATTTGGAAAAGCAGACTGCGGCAGGTCAAGGGATGAGATATTGACGGAGGCGGCGCCTGTGGTGGCTTTTAGATCAGATGACATAGTGTGGGACTTTAAGGACCTGAGCGTAAGAGAAATTGAGCCGCCGATGCAGGACTCATCCCTCCTGCAGTTCACAGTCTTCTCGCAATAATCATTTTTTGTTTTGCATCCAGACCTCGGTTAGTATTGTGACGTAGGTGGTGACAAGCTCGCCACTTTCCATGTTTTCTCTGTTCTTCTCCAGATCATTTCCAAATGCCATCATGAGCGACTTGGGCACTTTCAGGTATTCGCTCATGTATATCATAAGCGAGTAGTACATCAGCTTCATTATGTCGTCTTTGCCGGCATCTTTCTTGAGCTTCATGCTCTCTGCCATGTTTGAAACTACAAGCGAAAACTGGGGCGACAGCAATGCCTTGTCGCTTTCTTTTTCTCCAAACCTTATCGCGCCCATGTACAATAGATCCTCTATTGCAGAGGCCATCTGTTCAAGGCGCTGGTTGTCTTCAGACATCGCTATCTGTTGGGATCTATCCTATTTTAGATTGTTTATTACTGAGTTGTATGATTTTACAAAATCAGGATCGACAATTCCCTGCACTACAAAAGGTCGCCCGTCTGACAGTTTTATGTCCATAGCTACTGCGCTGTAGGGGATGTCAAACATCTCGATTTTTGATTGCTCGTCAGTGTCAAAGAATTTGGTGCATTTGCCGCCGTCGCACGAAAAGCCGCAAACTCTCTCTACCTTGCGATGACCAGAGCCGGCAGCCCTCCCGCCTGCAGAGCCTCTTGACTCTTCAACCATCAGGACAAAGATCTCATTCTTTGCTTGCCTGTCAAGGTAAACATCGTTCTGTGAAACTACCAGCTTGCGCTGTGGTAGCTGCAAGATGGCGTCGATAGAATCATCAGACATCATACTAGTGTGCAAATTTGGCTATATTATTCCTTACAGTAAAAATCTGCCCCTATAGTTAAATCAGATAAACGCGCTGTGTTTTTACAGCGGGGATAATTAGCACTGGCTGAGATAGTCAGACCTATTTTCATAATTGGGATACAGAGAAGCGGCACAACGATACTTGACAGTCTGTTTACGCGGCACAAAGACACGGCCTTCTTTGAAGGCTTTTGCAATAGGTACTACATGTCGCCATGGAAGTTCAACCTGCTGCCGCTCCAAGTAAAGCGGTACAAGTCAAGGCCGCCCTCTACAGAAGGCAGGGTATGGCGCCGTTACTTTACAGAGATCGACTATGTTGACGAGTCGCAGGCGACAGACGAGATAAGGAATTACTACTACTCTGCGATAAAGGCAGAGCTCAGGGCTTTCCACGCAAAACGGTTTGTGAACAAGAACCCTGCCCACTGTCTGAGGCTCAGATGGCTCAATGCCATGTTCCCAGATGCATATTACATCCTGATATGGCGCGACCCCCGCGCCGTTGTGAATTCCATCTATCAAAAGATGCTAAGTTACTGGGACAAGCAAATGCAGACAGAGTACGAGCATGGCTACAAAGGCTACGTCACGATAAAGGAAGTATTTGGCAAAGACGCTTCAAAACTAAAAGCCTGCATCAACTTTTACAACTTTAACAAAAGGATGCTGTTGCAAGATCTGCCTATAATCAAGGATCGGCTAACAGAAGTGCAGTACGAGGAATTTATCCAGCAGCCGCGTCAAGAGCTGAAAAGGCTCTACGAATTCACAGGATTGCACTGGTATGACGAGCTTGAGAAAGATGTGCCGCAAACCCTGCAGCTGGAGAACAATGGCAAGTGGCGTTCCCTTTTGCCGGAAGACAGGCAGACTCTAGAAAACGCATTTCCTCTGGCAGATGCGATAACCAGCTAGCGCAAATCTTCGACGTTCCACTGCTTTCTTGTCCTATTGCGCCACAGCTTTTTTATCGACCACGGTAGACCAAATGACAGCGGGACAAAGAAAAAGAAGAAATAGATTCCATAGAATGAAGCCACAATGGTAGCAGCAACCGCCGCTGCAGATGCAGCAATTACAATGACAGGCAACAGCCTGCTGTCATTTCTGCGGTGCATCGCCATAGTATTTGATCGTGGAATTATCATATAACCCTAAGCCTCTCCTTATATCCAACTTGTACGTGATATAATGCATGGTGCAGCAAGCATCTTCGGGTTTTGCACAGGGCTTGAAGGATCTTTGCGACCATATCACGAACATGGATTCAAGGATTCGCTTTGCAGGCGTCTTGGACGGAAACGGCAAGTTGGTGGAAGGAGGTATGAGAAAGAATGTCATCCCACTTTTGTCAGAGGGCAAGGACGACCTGTTTTACCTGCGTACGGTTTCTCGCATAAAAGAGCTGAAAGACTTGCAAGGCAGCCTTGGCGATCTAGCCTACATCTTTATCAAAATGGAAAAAATTGCATTCGTGTCAACGAGCCTGCAGGAAAGCGACAAGACGTTGCTTGTCAGCATGGAACCAGATGCTGACCCGTCATTCGTGATACCAATAATCAAAAACGCGCTGGTTGAATAGCAGACTGATTCGTAATAGATATAATATCTGCAAACCTCATTTAGGGCATGGTCAAGACAGCTTCATCTCCTCAAATGCTCAAGACTGGCAGCATGGCTCCAGGATTTACTCTAAAAGGCGTCGACAGCAAAATGCATTCATTTCAAGATCACAAAAGCAAGGCAACTCTTGTCGTGTTCATTTGCAACCACTGCCCCTACGTCAAGGCAAGGATAGGAGACATTGTTGCGCTGCAGGGCAGGTTCAGCCCATCAGAGCTTCAGGTGATCGGAATCAACAGCAACGATCCAAACTACAAGGACGAAGGCTTTGACAACATGGTGGCATTTTCAAAAGAACACAAGCTGAACTTTCCATACCTGATAGATGAAAGTCAGGATGTTGCAAGGGCATATGGTGCGGTATGCACGCCAGACCCATTCTTGTTCTTTGAGGGCAAGCTTGCGTTCCACGGCAGGATAAACGACGCGCTAGAGCCGGAAGCAAGGCCGACAGTGCCAGTGATGGAGAACAATGTGCGCAAGCTGCTAAAAGGAGAGAGGTTAGAGAAGGACTTTGATCCTTCCATCGGTTGCTCGATCAAGTGGAAGAACTAGCCGTACTGGTAGACTACTCCCTTTTCTCCCCTTGGGTGGCGCCACTCTGTTTCTTTGGCGCATGTCCCGCACTCGATGCATGCCTCGTGCTGGAGCGTAACTTCGCCATCTTCTAGGCTGTAGCAGTTTGTGGGGCAGAGCTTGACCATCTTTTTCATGAATTCTGACCTGTGATCCAACACCTTGATGTGCGAAGTCCTGTCGTCGTCGTACTTTAGCCTTGCAACGCGCTGCGCTATCGTCGGTATGGTCGGCTCGTACGTTGCAGTGACTGGCCTGCCCATTTTTTCTGCAAGCTCTATCGGCACCTGTACGTACGTGTCTTCAGACTCGACAAGTGGTAGCAGGCGGTCATAGCCGAGAATGTTTGCAAATCCTACCGCAAGCCCTCTCAGTGTGCCGCTTGACATCAACTTGAACACCATTCCGTAGCGCTGGCCGATGATGTCCTTTGGGACGTCTTTTGCGGCATCAAGGAATATCTTTAGGTAATCCTTGTCAATCTCTTTCATGTCACGCGTGAACGGGCTTTCTTCTATTGTCTGGCTGTAGTGCTCGCCCATCGAATTAGAAAAGTCGTTTCTGTCGATTGCCCTGGAAACAGCATTTGCCGCCCTTACTGCATCGTCGATTCCAACATTCAAGCCCTCGATGCGTGGCCCGATAAAGATGCCCCTGCCTGCCGCATCGCCAACGAACAGGATGTTCTTATGGTACGGCTTTTTCATCGCGCAGCGCTTGCCATCAGGCACCAGCTTTGCAGAATACTCTAGCTCGACATAGTCTGTGACAAACTTGGTGCGGTACTTGCTTTCAAGCTCGTTTCGCACCGAGTCAAGCCTAGCTTTTATCTCGTCTTCCGACTTGTACTTGCCGGCTTCGACCAGCTTTTTCCTCGCGGCTGGCGAATGGTAGGCGTCACGAAGCTCGTTCCAAGTCTTTACCAGCTTGCTTACCGCAAACCTTACCCTCAGCTGCTCTTCCTTGGGAAGATCCCTGTTGATCTCTTCCTTGACTGCAACTTCGTCCTTGACAAACTCGGCAACCATAGGGTTCTTCAAAAGAGCGTTTACCAGCGTGTAAGGCTCTGCTGGCCGGTGCATTAGCGAGTCATAGTGGTAGACAGCCCCAACAGAGAGCGTGTCACGGTTTGTGTATAGGAACCCGCCTCCGATGTGGCTGAGCGTGACATCCCCGGCATATAGATGAGCTGCCCCATCCTCAGGGCTGATCCCAAAGCGCTCCTCGATTACATCTTCAGGCATCTTGACAATGACCTTGACTCCCTGGTACAGCTGCTCTGGCGTGAACTTGTCCCTTGCACCGGTCATCTCGGCAACTTCAGAGTTGACACCGTCTGCTGCAATCACCGCCTTTGCTTCAAATGGCTCCAGCTCGTCTGTTTCAATAACTGTCTTGCCATCCTGCCAGTTGATAGAGCGCACATGTACGCCTGACACTATGCCACCTCCCTGCTTCTCTGCACTTTCGCCTGCCTGCTTTGCAAACCACGAGTTTAGCTTGCCAAGCAGCACAGAGTAGCCAAAGTTTGCCTGGTACTC
>JAJPDY010000035.1 GCA_023252395.1 Nitrososphaera sp.
CTGGCTTTTTTCGTATTTCAAACATCAAGTCTACCTTGTCGTACGTCTTTAGAAACATGCGGCCTTTCTCTGTAGTCCTGTACTGTGATTTGTGCTCATCGTATGCTAGCAATCCGTTTTCAAGCAAGACTTTCATGTAATCTTTTAGCTGCACGTACGACAGGTATGCGCCGTACATTATCTTTGTCTTTGAAGTGCCGTTATCAGCAATTTTCAGAATTTCGGAAACAATGTCCGCCCTGCTACGATATCTCACGTGTCAGAAGAAATGCATTTTCTTTAAAAATGACGTGATGTATTGACATAGTATATTCCTCTATCATCGCGTCTTTTTGTGACTACAGTTAACTGGCATAATCCTCAGAATTACCTAATATACCGCAGCTGGCTAGCCATGAGCGTTGACAGCGATTGGCGGGGTGTCTGTAGGCGGCAGGAATTCTCCAAAAGTAATGGGCATAATCAACGTCAGCCCCGAATCATTCTACAAGGGCTCTATCAGGACCAGCGATCAAGAAATTGCCGCAGCTGCCAAAGAAATGCAGCAAGCTGGCGCGCACATTATCGACATAGGCGCCATGTCAACTGCACCCTACCTTGAAACAATAATCCCTGTCGAGGAGGAGATAAAGAGGTTGAATAGCGCTATCAAAGCCGTCAAGGGCGCCTGCAGCCTGCCGGTTTCGGCAGACACTCCAAGAGCAAAAGCTGCCAGCGAGGCGATAGCAGCAGGCGCGGACGCAATTAACGACGTGACCGGCCTAAAGTACGACAACAAAATGGCCGGCGTCATAGCTAAAGCTGGCGTGCCTGTGATAATCGGCGCCTACAGCAAGGCTGCCGCAACGGGCAGGATTGCAGGCACGATAAAGGCATTAAAGGAAAGCATTGCCCTGGCAAGAAAAGCCGGGATTGCAGATAGCAACATGATAATCGACCCGTCAATAGGCTTTTTCAGAAAAGAAGGCAAGAATCCTTTTTTTACAAAAATGTCAGACATGCCGTGGTATACGCGCGATATTGAAGTGCTACACGAGCTTCACAAACTTGCTACCCTCAAAAAGCCGGTATGTGTTTCAGCATCAAGAAAGTCGTTCATGGGTCATCTGCTTGACCTGAAAACAGAGGATCGCCTTGCGCCATCGCTGGTGTGTGAAGCGGTTGCGGTGCTCAACGGCGCAAGCATCATCCGAACCCATAACGTCAAAGAGACAGTGCAGGCGCTGACAATATTGCAATTGTTGATGCTCTAGATACCAAACGCTTATAATGCTACAAACCGACTAGACAGCAAGGGAATAGTTGGACATCAAAGAAGGTCTGACATTTGACGACGTACTTCTTGTTCCTAAGCGATCGCCCATAGTTTCCAGGTCTCAGACCGACCTGCGCACAAAGTTATCACGCAACATCACTCTCAATATTCCTATAATCAGCGCCAATATGGACACTGTCACAGAGTCCGGCATGGCAGTCGCCCTGGCAAGGGAAGGCGGGGTTGGCATTATTCACCGCTTCTTGACTATTGAAGACCAAGTGGACGAGATCCTGCGAGTAAAGCGCTCAGAGTCAGTCATGATAGAGCAGCCATATACCATAAAGCCTGATGTGCCAATGTCAGAGGCCAAGAAGGCGATGGCAGAGTACGGCGTTTCCGGGCTCTTGGTTGAAGAAGGCGGCAAGCTTGCCGGCATCATCACAAGGCGCGACATTACCTTTGAAAAGAACGCAAAGCGCAAAGTGTCAGAATTGATGACAAAGGACGTCATTACCGCAAAGGTCGGCCTGACGATAGAGCAGGCAAAAGAAATCCTCCACAAACAGAGGATAGAAAAGCTGCCTGTGGTGGACGACAAAAAACGCATAGTCGGGCTTATCACCAGCAAAGACATACTAAAAATGGAGCAGTACCCGCACGCTTCAAAGGACAAGAAGGGCAGGCTGCTAGTCGGCGCGGCGGTAGGGGTAAAAGGCGACTATCTTGAGCGCACCGAGGCGTTGCTTGAAGCGGGCGCAGACGTGCTTGTAGTCGATATTGCTCACGGCCACAGCGAAAACGCGATCAACACCGTGCACATGATAAAGAAAGCTTTTCCTGATTGCGAGCTTGTTGCAGGCAACGTCGCGACAGGCGAGGGCGCGCGCGACCTGATAAAGGCAGGAGTCGACGCAGTAAAGGTTGGTGTGGGCTCTGGGTCCATCTGCATAACAAGGGTCGTGACAGGATCAGGAGTCCCGCAGCTGACAGCTGTTGTTGACAGCGTCAAGGTTGCAAACGACTATGGCATCCCTGTTATCTCTGACGGCGGCGTCCGAAACTCTGGCGACATGACAAAGGCGCTTGCAGCAGGCGCGTCGTCAGTCATGATTGGCAGCCTCTTTGGCGGGACAGACGAGAGCCCCGGCAAGACGCTTGTAAAGAATGGCAAAAAGTTCAAGATGTACCGCGGCATGGCGTCGTTCTACGCGTCGCTTGGCCGCAAGTATCGAGAAGAGGGGCCGCAGGTGGTAGACTCTGACGACCTCAACGACTACGTGCCGGAAGGAGTCGAGGCGATGGTGCCATACAAGGGGAGCGTCGTCGAGATTGTGAGGCAGCTTGCCGGCGGCCTGCGCTCGGGGCTGAGCTACTGCGGGGCAAAGACCATACCGGAAATGCAGAAAAACGCCGAGTTCATCAAGATGACTTCGGCAGGCTTTATCGAAAGCCAGCCACATGACGTTGACCTGATGTAATTACTGAAAGAATTTTACCCTGCCATAAGCAAGAAATCTCTTCCAGAGCAGGTATGTATTTTCCTTATTCCTACTCAGGTGCCGGGCTCGATATCTCGTATATACACAGCCATCGTTTGGCTAGCAGGTTTGAGCAAAAAGAAGGGAGCAGTAATTGCGATAATTGCAGTCGTCGCGGCGTTTGGCGGCTTGGTGGCGTACTCTGCTACATTGCCAAAGCAGGAACAAGCAAGTACCGAGCCAACAGTCAACACGGTGGACAGCTCGCAGCTAAAGGCAAACGACAGCGGGCCGGAGGATGATGGCGGCACAACCATAGCAGAAAATAACGCCAGCCAACAGCAGCCGCAGGCGGCAAACGGCACGACTATTGCAAACAATACCGTTATCGCAAACAATACTATCGTGATAAACAAGCCCGTGTACAATAACAACACGGTAATCTACCAGCCAGTTACGATACACCTTGAGGACTACAAGACCACCATCAACCAGCATGTCGAAGTGGAAAACAACGCTGCAACTAGCAGCAAACCTTCTAGCAAGAGCTACAGCATGACCATCCACGCAAAAAGGCTCCCTTCAGATGGATGGAGCGGCAAGTTCACAGACGACAAAGTCGGTATGTTTGTCGCAGTCTATGACATGAAAGGCAAGCTGGTCAAGTCGGGCTTTGCCGACGAAAATGGCTTTACAGTCAAGGGGCTGCAGAACAGCTTGTACTTTGTCTACCCTGCAGACTGCAATGACTGTAGCCATTCAAAAAATGACATTATCTTTGCGCAGTGGGAAGATGGGAATAAAGACCGGCCAAGGCTGGTGCCTGCCGGTTCGGACGTGACTGCAAGCTACAAGCTCGACGTTGAGAAGGCAAAAGAATCGCCCAAGCAAGCGCCGCCAGAGGAAACAGAAACATCTGCAATACCCGAGATAAAGCTAAAGGCTACCGACGCGACATACGTCTACGGCTGGGTCCAAGTTGATGTGCAGCTGGTAAACAAGGTGCAAGGGTATGACGACGTGCTTGTCAAGGTGTACGCTCCAAACGGGACACTGCACGACAGCTTTAACTATTCAGACCAGCAGGGCTTTTTCGCGCCAAGGCAGGCCGGCGAGGGCGACTATAGAATAGTGGCGACATACAAGTACGACAAGTTCACCGCCAAGGACGAGATCATGCACCCCGTAAAGTTTGCAACCCCTGAGTTTGTCAACATGGCTGCGACTGCAGACAATGGCACAGTCCGGCTGTCTGGCCTCATGAAAGGCGGCCTTGCGGGCGAGAACGTGTCAATAGCGATCCGCGACCCTGACAATGTGATTGTCAAAAAATATGAAGCAAGCTTTAGCACCAAACCCGTCGTTTCGCTATTCATCGGAAGCGACGAGGCAGGCGCGATATTCAACAAGACAGGCAACTACACGTTTGTAGTCACCCACTTGCTGACAGACACGCAGGGCAACGCTACCCTGTTTTATGATGCCGGCGAAAATACCACTATCGCAAATACACCGGTGAACATGAGCAGCAACTCCGGAAAATCAGAGCGGCCAGACATTGCCGTTGCCGGCGACAACGTTTACGCGGCATGGCAGGATGATACGTCCGGCCAGCAAGAAGTCATGTTTGCAAAAAGTAGCGATGGCGGCGCCACCTTTGGCAAGCCGGTTACATTAAGCGAGTCAAAAGAAGGCGGCTTCTCTAACACGCCGGATATCGCGGTCTCGGGCGACAATGTCTATGTCGCTTGGGCCGACTATAACTCTGAAGAAATGGCAGCAATTGCGTTCAGATCAAGCACTGACGGCGGCAAGACCTTTGGCAACGTGACTATGCTTGGCAACCACACCGGAGAAGTTCCTAATCCACAGGTGGTGGCGCAGGGCAACGATGTCTATGTGTCATGGGTCGCTGGCGCAGTCGAAGAGTTCACCGGCAACCTGATGCTTGCCGAGAGCACTGACGGCGGTTCTACATTTGAGAGCAAGCAGGTGGCAGAGAAAGTATCCGATGCAGTAGCAGTTGCTTCAGGCGACAAACTGTACATGGCATGGCGGCACTTGCCTTCCGGCGAAACTCCGGATGATGAGGGAAGCGCCAACATGTTCGCAGCCGGCAACAAATCGCAGGAAATACCCAAGCTGCAAAACATGACGATATACTCTATGGCAGCGTCAAATGATGCCGTCTACATCGCAGGCTTGGAAGGTGATACAGTTGTTCTGGCCAAGAGCAACGGTAGCGCCAACTTTAATGCCACCACTTTAGGCAATGGGCTTGCGCCTGACATGGCAGCATCCGGCGGCAACGTCTATGTCGCATGGGAGCAGGATGGCAAAATACTCCTTGCAACAAGCACTGACGGCGGCAAAACTTTCAGCGACCCGGACAGCATCAGCGGTGACGGACAGTCGCACTTTCCTGCCGTGGCAGCATCCGAAGGCGCCTATGTAGCATGGAGTGACGACAACGACGCATTCCTGGCCGCGCCCTAGTACATTTATTATAGCGCCTCGCCGCGACCTGTACCGTTGGCCAGCAGGATGTTTTATGCTGCCATTGCGGCAGGAGCAGCTTTTATCGCAATCGGGATAGCATCGAGCATCTATGCTACTCAGGCAGTGGATGTCAGACTTGACAACACGATCAAGCCCGGCCTCTCAGACGACATTACGCCGGACATGAATGTGGGAAATACTGCCAGCATCATGGTAAGCGGCTCAACCTTTGACATCAAGATCGAAGACCCTGACAAGCAGGTGGTAACATCGAAAAGTAATGTCACGTCTTTCAATTACGACCTAACTGCGCAAAAGGCCGGCGAATACCACATTGGGGTAAAGAACACGGGCAGCACTAATCTCTCTATTGCTGGGCATACTCAGACAAAATCAAGCCCGCTTGGGCTGAGCGGCGCGCTGATGCTGCTTGTGACAGGAGTAATAGTAGTTGGCCTTGGCCTGCGCTTTAGCCGGCGCTAGGGCGCTTTTTCATGACTTTTCTTCCAAAATACGTCCTGTCAGGTTTTGCTATACTTACTATGATATACAAAACAATAATTGCAACCGGCGTAAACGACAGCGCCTTAAGAATCTGGTACAACGGAAGGGAAGTAGCAAAGACGCTGGGTTTTAGCAATGAAACATATTCTTTGTCGACATTCACGTGGACATGGTAGTCGCCGTCAATGTTGGTAAAGACTTCTGCCACCGTGCCGTTTGCAAGCCTGTACGGGTTGTCCCTATCTAGCAGTACCAGCCTGCCGGGCTCGTACACTCCATCGAACAGCTGGCCAGCGTAAGGCATTTCGCCATACTCCTTGCCGTTGATCTCTATGTACCGCACAGGATGGATCTCGTGCCATCCGCCAATGCCGATATCCATGAGTTCAGTATCGTAGATCCAGACTCCAAACACTGCCACTTTGTCGCCAACTGACGGCCTTGGAATGTCAAACTGATCAAACGGGGTTACTTCAGCCACTAGAAGCGAATAGAACAACGAGTAGGCGGCAAGTGGCGGAAAGGCAAGCGAGACTAGAAAGGCGATCAGAAATGGCGAAGGCAATAACTAGCAATGATGAAAGCTGACTGGTCTATAAACGTAAAATCATGCAATCCAAAACCGCTAGAATTCATTCCAGCTCTGGAAAACGCCTGTTGATCATGTTGATGCCTTGCCGGGTTATAGATACTTCAACAAAGCTTGCATGCGGCCTTAGAAGTCCTTGATCTATCATCCAGCGCGTGATCCTGTACACATTGCGCTTGAAACCTTCGCCTGCAGTGATCCTGCAATATTTCCCTAATTCCTTTTCATTGCCCCAATAATTCTGCATTTTTATGAATTCAAAGACTTTTGGCATCTGCACGGTCCTGCCTATTACCCCTCCTTTCATCTCGTACACCCCGCGCAGCAACCAAGGCCACAGGATTTGGGTGTCTTCATGATCCCAATTATCTGACACAAAAATAGTACGCAGGTTCGCATATTTTAGGCAGCTAGATGCTGCTCTGCCAGTATCAATTTTATCTATGACTCGAAATCCGAGAATTTTTACTGAAACTCTGCTTTTTTGTACGATCCCAGTATTTTGATGTATGATGTCTTTGATTTGATAGATTTCAATGCCTCTTGGATAGCCTCGTCGCGCATGTTGCCTTCAACGTCAACATAGAAATTGTATTCCCACGGAGTCTCTTTTGTCGGCCGCGACTCTATCTTTGTCAGGTTTATCTTGCGAATCGCAAACTCGCCCAGTATCCCAAAGAGCGCGCCGGGGACATGCTTTACTGAAAATATCATTGAAGTCTTGTACTTTGCGTCGCGCTCTTCTTTTGGTTTTTTTCCAGTTGACAGCACAAGGAACCTCGTGTAATTGTTCTTGCTGTCCTCTATCCCTTCTTCGACAATCTCCATGCCGTATAGCTCTGCTGCGCGCCTGCTTGCTATTGCAGCAGAATCTGTCATTTTCTTTTCCTTTACCATCTTGACCGCGCCTGCGGTGTCGTAGGCCGGCTTGGCTTCAAGCTTGTGCTTTTGCAAGTAGCCCCTACACTGCGCAAGCGCCTGCGGATGGGAATACACAAACTTGATCTTTGATCCACTGTTTGCGATAAGGCAGTGCCTCACCCTCTGGTAGACTTCGCCTATGACGTTCATCTCTGTCTGGAGCAAAAGATCGTAAGTCTCATTCACGCTCCCTTCGGTAGAGTTTTCAACGGGCACAACGGCATAATCCACGTCGCCTGTCTGCGCCGCGTCAAAGACGTCTTGAAAAGTCTTTAGCGGCACCAGTTCTGCATCTGGAAAGTACTGCAGGGCTGCCATTTCGCCAAAAGCTCCTCGCTCTCCCTGAAAGGCAACCCTTGCTGCCATGACTATTACTTGCCTGCTTTGTGTATAAGCCTGAACGTTTCCTTGCCATAGTCGTGCGTCAGCTTGCGGTCTTCAAACGCGCCACACTCGACGCATTTTATTATGCTCTCTTTGGTGCGGACGGTGTCGCCTCCGCACATGAAGCACAGCGCGTACAGCACGCCAAACTCTTTTTCAGCAAGCGTAAGATGTATCGTGGAGTTGAGCAGGCTGATAACCCTGCCCCTGACGATGTCGCCATTGTGGAACGTGGCGCGCCTGTCGCCCCTCCTCTCCATGTCTGCCCTGCTTCCAATCCTTGCAGACGCGATGGCCGAAAAGCCCGCTTCGGATTTCTTTTCGTTGATGTACATTACCTTGATGGAGACCATGCTGCTGAACATCATCTCGACGTATCCTACAATGATGTCGCCAATCTTTGGAAGCATCGGCGAGTTTTTCTGGTCAATCTTGACAATCCTGCGCTTTAGATCATAAACCTTGGTTCCAACTGCCGTCGAGCGTATTGTCCCGTCAGAGGCAAGGTATGTGTTCTTGCCTCCCTCAAATTCCTCAATGGACGCGACGTGCTCGCCTGGCAACATCGGCTGCTTGTCTTCCTTGCTCATCAATTCAATAATTGGAACCCGTAGGAAAGTTATAACTGTTTAGTGAATAAAAACTTGGAATTTTTTAATAAATAATATTAAAACCTGTGCAAATGTAACTGGAGATTCTGGGCGAAAGATAATAAAGGTATAAAGAGCAGTAATTCCAAGGTGTTAATGTGAGCCAGAATACCTTATCCCTAAAGGTACTTGAGGCGTATACCAGAGATGTCGGTCGGGGAGTGGCCAGAATCGACTACGACTCTATGGACTCGCTGGGTGCGTCCACCGGAGACGTTATTGAAATTAGAGGCAAGCGTAGAACGGTTGCCAAGTGTTTACCGCTTTATCCATCCGACGAGGGCAAGGGCATCATTAGGGTTGACGGCCTTGTCAGGAACAACGCCGGCATCGCGATTGGCGACACTGTAATTGTAAAGAAGATTAAAGCTGTGCCAGCTGAAAAGGTAATTGTCGCGCCGCTAGAAGCCATACCGCCTATCGACGAGCGCTACTTGGCAGACGCGCTGGAAAGCGTGCCGTTGATAAAAGGCGACAACGTCATGGTCCCGTACTTTGGCGGCAGGCTGACATTTCAGGTAATTGGAGTCACGCCGGCAGCTGACGCTGTTCTAGTTACACAAAAGACGATATTCCACATTGCAGAAAAGGGCGAGACTCTCAGGGGCGTCCCGCAGGTAACCTACGAGGACATTGGCGGCCTGAAGGAAGAGATTCAGAAAGTAAGAGAAATGATAGAATTGCCATTGAGGCACCC